>NZ_JBODRQ010000004.1:0-61606 GCF_050633025.1 Aeromonas sp. | reverse complement strand
CGATGCCATGGCGCCGCGGCCTCAGCATGGTGGAGCAGGGCCGTGCCTTCGCCATTTTTCCACCCTACTACCTGCCCGATACCCGCCCTTATATCTGGCCCTACTCCCAGCCGACTATGGCGGCCTGCGTTTTGGTATGAATGCCGGTTTTGCCATCGGTGGCGATGCCTTCTGGCAGGCGGTGAAAGAGAAGAAGATCGATGTGGAAGAGGTCAAGAGCAATCGGGAAAATCTGCTCAAAATTGTGCGGGGGCGGGTGGATTGCACTATCAACGATCGCCTCTCCCTGCTCTATGAGCTCCTCAGCATGTTCAAGGGAGAGCAGTTGGCGGTGGCCGATATGTCACTGCTCAAACAGGGGCCTGTGCTCAGCAAGGAGCAGGGGTTTCTCGGCTACAGCCGCAAGGGGGAGTATCCATACAAGCAGGCCTTTATCGACCAGTTTGACAAGGGGCTCTATCAGCTCAAAAAGCGTGACGGGATGAAGGTGATTGTGGAACGCTATCTGGGAAAGACCCCGCGCTGAGCCGATAAAGTGAGTGCTAGGATTCAGCAGGGTTGAGTCTGCTCTCGCGTGGCGCACAAAAAGAGGGATCTGGGCATCCCTCTTTGTTTATCCGGCTGTGAGTGTTGGCTATAGCACCTGACTCAGGAACTGGCGCAGGCGCGGGGAGGAGGGATTGTCGAAGAAGTCGGCAGGCTTCTCATCCACCAGCAGTTCGCCACTCTCCATAAAGAGCACCCGATCCGCCACTTCCCGGGCAAAGCCCATCTCGTGGGTCACCACCACCATGGTCATCCCCTCGCGGGCGAGTCCCTTCATCACATCCAGCACTTCGCCCACCATTTCCGGGTCGAGCGCACTGGTGGGCTCGTCAAACAGCATGATGCGCGGCTGCATGGCGAGTGCTCGGGCAATGGCTACCCGCTGTTGCTGGCCGCCGGATAACTGGGAGGGGTAGCTCTTGGCCTTGTTAGATAGTCCTACTTTCAACAGCAGGGCTTTGGCGCGATCTTCAGCCTCTTTGCGCGACAGGCCCCGCACCTTCTGAGGGGCGAGGCAGATGTTGTCCAGCACCGTCAGGTGGGGGAAGAGGTTGAAGGACTGGAACACCATGCCCACCTCTTCCCGCAGCTTGTTGACATCGCCCGGCTCGGTCAGGCAGATGCCGTCGACCACGATGTTGCCGTCGTTGATGGTCTCCAGCTGGTTGAGGGTGCGCAGGAAGGTCGATTTGCCCGAGCCACTGGGGCCGACGATCACCACCACTTCTCCTTCAGCCACTTCGGTGCTGACATTTTTCAGGGCGTGAACCTCGGTGCCGTAGAACTTCTCTACTCCAGTCGCCTTGATGATGGGATTAGGCTTAGTTGCTGCGAGCATATTTCACCTCGAGACGGCGTACCAGGAAAGAGAGGGTGCCGGTAAGCACCAGATAGAGCAGGGCAACGGTAAACCACACCTCGAACGGACTGAAGGTGGAGCTCACCACTTCGCGCCCCGCCTTGGTCAGATCGGTGATGGAGATGACCGAGACCAGCGAGGAGTCCTTGATCAGGTTGATGAACTGGCCTGCCAGCGGCGGCAGCACCCGCTTGAACGCCTGCGGCAGGATGACATAGCGCATGGTCTGGGCCGAGGTCATGCCCAGGCTGCGACCGGCCTCCATCTGCCCCTTGTGGATGGAGCTGATACCGGCGCGGACGATCTCCGCCACATAGGCGCCGGTAAAGACCGCCAGCGCGGCGACCCCGGCGGTGAAGCGGTCGAGGTTCAGCACGGTGCCGATAAAGAAGTAGACGATGAAGATCTGCACCAGCAGCGGCGTGCCGCGGATCAGCTCAACGTAGGTGATGGCCAGATTCCGCAGGGCGGGATTGGGGGAGAGTCGGGCCAGCCCGGCCAGGGTGCCGAGCAGGATGGCGAAGATGCCCGCCACCAGCGAGAGCTTGACGGTGACCCAGACGCCCCAGGCGATGGGGCCTGCGGTCCAGCTCAGTTGGGTGTCGAGGGTATCGCCACGAAAAACGGTATCTCCTTCGGCGACTTGTACGCCGGTGCTGGCAATGGCTTGCCGCACATTGGGGTCGAGATCGTCTTGCAGGAACAGCTTGCCCTTCTCGACCTCGCTGGTGCCCGCCATCACGGTGCCGTCAAATTCGGCCAGATTCTTCTGCTCGGCCTGATAGGCGATGTATTGGGGAATACGTTCCCAGCGCCAGGTGTAATCCACGGACTGGACAGCCTTGTAGATGCCGAATACGGCAACCAGCAGCATCAGCAGGAAAACCCCATGCCAGAGTAGCGGGTTGGGCTGTTTTTCCATCTGTCTTGTCGGTTTGGGTGTGTGCACAGTCACAACCTCTTCTCGTTATTGTGTGGGGAGCTGCATGGTGCAGGGGCGGCATGTGCCGCCCCCAGGAGGTTATTTGAGCTGGTTCAGCCAGGCGTTGGATTCGAACCACTTCTTGTAGAGACGGTCGTAGCTGCCGTCGCCCTTGATCTGGCGCAGGTAGTTGTTGAACCAGTTGAGGGTGTCCTGATCCCCTTTGCGGATGGCCCAAGCCAGCGGCTCGAAGGTGAACGGCTTGTCGAGGTGCACCACGGCGCCCTGATTCTGGGAGGCAAAAATAGCGTTGTAGGGCAGGTCATAGACGAACGCATCGACCTTGCCGTTGATCACTTCCAGCTTGGCGTCATCCTGAGTTTCAAACTGCAGCAGGGTCGCTTTGGGGATCAGGCGCTTGACTGCCTGCTCGCCAGTGGTGCCGAGCTTGACCGCGATCTTGTACTTCGGGTCGTTGAGGTCGGTGAAGGATTTGATTTCACCCGCCTTCTCTTTGCGCAGGACGATGGTCTGGCCGACCACGATGTAAGGGTCGGCGAAGTTGACCCGCAGGTTGCGCTGGGGGGTGACGGTCATGCCGCCCATGATGACGTCGAACTTGTTGGTCAGGAGCGCCGGAATGATGCCATCCCAGGCGGTGTTGACGAACTCGACCTTCACGCCCATCTCTTTGGCGACCATCTTGGCGAGATCCACGTCAAAACCGATGTACTGGCCCTGCTTGTTGGTCATCTCGAAGGGTTGATAGCCCGCATCGAAGCCGACTCGCAGCACGCCGCGTTCGAGCACGGCATCCAGGGTGGAGGTAGGGGCTGGGGTCGGAGCCGCCGTGGCGATCCCGCAAAACAACAGGGTAGAAAGAATCAGTTTTTTGATCATAAGTGACGTCTCTGTCGGTGGTGTGTTCGGCCTTGAACCTGATCCCGTGCGACTCCGTGGCACAAGAGACTGCTGCATCCGGCAACAGGCAAGACAGGATGAATGTCTTGAGCGGGGCAAAAGCCCCATATGAGACGCTATGAATAGTGGTTGAGTGAAAAATGTACCAAAAACAGATTGTGTCAGAAGACTCAACAGGTTAGAGACATTTATTACTCATGGCTTCATTCATAAAATCACACGAAAACAACATATCTATCTAATTGAGTGGGTTCAAGCCCAAATTATGCCCAAGACATTTTGTTACAAAGCCTGGGTGCCGCTTGCAGCTCTCATTGTGCTGGCGGGATCCGTAAGAGGCTTTTCGTGGGGCTGATACGAATATGCATTGGTGGGATATCACACTCATTGCGCTGTTTGTCAGCAAATGAACGGGCTTTATTGTGAAAACCATCAATTCCCACTGGGTCTTGGCAAACGCTTCTCATATACTCAGTTACCCTCTCTGCATGGCTTTGGTATGGACGCCTCACTACTGCTTAAGCTGGATATTTTTACCTTGATGATCATGGCCTTATGTGGCTATTGTCTCGGTTTCCTCACTCTCACCATCATTCGCGTGACTCACCACGATATTCCCGGCGTCGGGGTCTGGTGGTGGTCCAGCCTGTTTGCCATGCTGGGTCAGGCGGGATTTGTCAGTCTGCTGCTGACCCCCACTCCCTACGGCTCCTGGGTGGGCAATGTCTTCCTGATTTTTCATGTGTCGTTGCTGCTGGTTGCCCAACGATCTTTCTTCGGTCAATCGCCTGGCTGGCGTGCCTGCTGTGGCACCATTCTGTTGTTTGCCATCATCATGACCTGGTCAGTCGCCATCGATGGCCGGATTGCGGTGCGGGTGATGATCAGCAGCGCCACCTTCCTCGTGCTCAGTACGCTTATCATCTGGCAGCTCTGGCGTCACGGCCGACCCGATTATCAGGTGGCGGTCTGGGTGCTGATTGGCCTCAATCTGGTGCTGATTGCCATGACCCTGATGCGGATGTTTACCGTGTGGGGCGAGGTGATCGAAAGCCCGTTCCAGCGTCAGCTGTTCAACGTGTTGCCCTATGTCTCCATGCTGGTGGGTAGCTCCATGCTCACCTTCGGGGTGTTGCTGCTCTGTAACCAGCACCGGGCGTTGGAGCTGCGCTATCAGGCCTGTCATGACCCGTTGACCGGCTTGTTCAATCGCCGTGGTTTTATGGAGCGTCTGGCCCGGGGACGCCCTGCAGAGCAGGGGGCGTTGGTGGTGCTCGATCTGGATGACTTCAAGCAGATCAACGATCGGCATGGTCATGAGGTAGGTGATCGGGTGCTGGAGCGGGTCGGGTTGGCACTGCGCGAGCTGGAGGGAGTATTGGCCAGTCGCTTTGGGGGCGAGGAGTTTGTGCTGCTGTTTCGCCATGCCACCGCAGAGGAGGCGAGCGCCCGTTGCCAGTCACTGCTGGTTCAGCTTGCGGCCAGCGAGGTGGAGGGGATCCATATTACTGTCAGCATGGGGGTTGCCCACTGGCAGGGAGAGTTGCATTTCGACCACCTGTTCCGGCGCGCGGACGACGCCCTCTATCGGGCCAAGCGGGAAGGAAAGAACCGGGTCTGTCAGGCTGCCTGATGCAGGAATAGGTTCAGGAATAAAATCAGAACGCGGTGATCCGCCGCCCTTTTCGTTTCTGCTTGCAGGGTATGGCTAGTCAGCTGCCGTCCGTTACTCTGACGCCGCTTGAGCCGTTCTCGGTGCCTGCGCCTTGAGGAAGGGGAGCAGCAGCAGGGCCGAGACGCCCGCCGCCACCGAGATCACCACGAAGAAGCCGTTCCAGTGCCAGATCTCCATCACCTTGGCCAGCGGATAGCCCGACAGCGCCGCCCCCATGTAGGCGAATAGACCGACAAAGCCGGTGGCCGCTCCCGCCGAGTTCTTGTGGGAGCACTCCGCCGCCGCCATGCCGATCAGCATCTGGGGGCCAAACACGAAAAAGCCGATGGTGAAGAAGCAGGCCGCCTGCATCACATAGCTGAAGAAGGGCATCAGCCAGAGCGATCCCACCGCCAGCAGGATCCCCACCGCAAAGATGAGGTTCATCGGGCCACGGTTGCCGTTGAACAGCTTGTCCGATCCCCAGCCCGCCACCAGGGCGCCGATAAAGCCCCCCACCTCGAACATGGAGATGGCCGAGTTGGCGCTCATCAGATTGAAGCCGCGCTGCTCGGTCATGTAGAGGTTGCCCCAGTCGTTGATGGCGGTGCGCACCACATAGACCAACACGTAGCAGCAGGCGAGCAGCCAGATATAGGGGTTGCCCAGCACATATTTGCGCAGGATCTGGCGGTGGGAGAGCCCCGCATCCTGGGTCTGCTGGGCCAGCTCCATGGCATCCTTGCGCCACTCGCCTACTGTCGGTAGCCCCATGGCGCTCGGGGTATCACGCAGCCGCCAGCAGAGGAACAACCCCGCAAGGATGGCGATAAGGCCGGGCACTATCATACCGTAGCGCCAGCTATGTTGCAGGGCGATGGTGCTGACGATAAGGGGGATGAGCGCCCCGCCGACGTTATGGGCTGTGTTCCAGGCAGACCACCAGACCCCGCGCTCGGTACGCGAATACCAGCTGGTGAGCAGCTTGGAGCAGGGGGGCCAGCCCCAGCCCTGGAAGAAGGCGTTGGCGACCCAAAGGGCGGCAAACATCCAGAGTGCCGACGAGAGACCGAACAGGATATTGATGACACCGGTGGCCATCAAGCCGATCCCCATGAAGTAGCGCGGGTTGGCGCGGTCACTGATGATGCCGGAGAAGAACTTGGAGCAGCCGTAGGTGATGTAGAACAGGGTCCAGAGCATGCCGATGTCGGACTTGTCCAGCATGTCGCTCGCCAGCATGTCCGGCATGGCGAAGTTGAAGCTCTTGCGAGTGAAGTAGAAGACCGCGTAGCCCAGATACATGGTCAGCAGCAGGTGCAGCCGCCAGTGGCGATAGGTGGCATCGATCTCGGCCTGATCCCGGATAAGGGGCCGGGGCGGCGCGCTTCTCATAAAACTCAGCACAGGCAGGCCCTCTGGTGGTGATTAGCCATGACTCTCTTCCCTTCTGCGACTGGGCAGGTTGACCGTCAGCTGGGTGCCGTGGATGCAGGAGAGTTGCAGACTGCCACCGAGCGCCTGTACCCGCTCGCGAATGCCGAGCAGGCCATAGCCCTGTTGCGGACGGCTTTCCGGCAGACCGCGGCCATCATCTTCCAGCACCAGTTGCAACTGCTCGCCGCTGGCCCGGGTGCGAATGGTGACCGAGTGGGCGTTGGCATGTTTGACCACGTTGTTGAGCCCCTCCTGACAGACCCGAAACAGGGTGACCCGCTGGGCATCGGAGAGATCCCCGTCCGCCAGTTGCCACTCCAGCCGGGTGACGATGCCGTGACGCTCCAGCTCCAGCTCCCGCAGCAGTGCCCGTACCGCCTGTTCCAGCGTCATGTCGTCGAGCTGGCGCGGGCGCAGCCGCCCGAGCAGGCCGCGCACCGCGTCGTAGATCCCGAGCGACAGTGTGTCGATCAGGGCGCTGCTCTGGCCCACCCCGGCATTGTCGGGGGCGAGGCGGCGCACGATCCCGGCTTGGGTACGAATGGCTGTGATGGTCTGGCCGATGTCATCGTGCAGCTCGCGCGCCACCTCCTTGCGGATGCTCTCCTCGGTCTCCAGCAGCCGCTCGGTGAGCTGGCGATTGTGGGCGAGCTGGCGGGTCAGCGCCTGATTGAGTTCGCGCTGGCGCTGGATCCCGGCGCCGAGCAGCAGGCCGGTGAGGCTCTGGGCCAGCAGGGAGAGCAGCAGATCCAGCGGGTGATCGTGCCAGGCCTGACTGGCCAGCAGGGCGATGGTGTTCATCAGGGTGGCGAGCAGCGCCCCTTGCCAGCCGTAGCGCCACGCCATGGCGATGATGGGGATGGCCAGACAAAACGGGGTGAAGCGTACCAGCGAGTTGGGCAATCCCAGTTGCAGCCAGAGGCTCAATACGAACAGCAGCAGATACCAGACCAGATGGCGAAAGCGCCACTCTACCGGCTGATCCACCAGCGCAGGCCCCAGTGGCACCCAAGTGGCGCGGGTGAGGTAGTGCCAGATCAGCATGCAAGTGGAGGTCAGCGTCAGCCCGCCGGTCAGGCTGAGCAGCAGGGCCGAGAGGCCATCTTCCCCGGCCAGATGCCAGAGCAGGGCTTGCAGCAGCGCCGCCGCCGTGACGGTGGCGAGCAGCAGCAACAGTTGCTGCCAGTCGTTGCGCACCTGCTGGCGGCGGGCAATCAGCAGCGGTAGCAGGGTCAGCAGACAGCCCGCGACCAGCCAAGGCCAGTGGGGCAGCCCCACCTCCAGATTGAGCCAGTAGAGCAGCAGCCCTTCGCACAATAGCAGCGGCGGCCAGTAGTGGCCGGGACTTTGCAGCAGCAGACCGAGACGCAGGCCGAAGGGGAAGAGCAGCACCGCCAGCGCCGGGCCACCCGCCAGATGCAGGCTGATGCTCCAGAGGCAAAACCAGCCAGCGGCAAAGATGAAGCAGGCCGCCAGCGCGATGGCGACATAGCTGGCAAAACGGGAGATCACCAGCTATCCAGCATGCGGTGGGCCAGCTCGACGTTGTTGCTGACCTTGAGCTTGTCCATCAGGTTGGCGCGATGGACGTGGACGGTTTTGGGGGAGAGGCCGAGCTGTTCGGCGATGGCCTTCACCTCCAGCCCCTGCGCGAGTAACTGGGCTATCTCCCGCTCCCGATTGGTGAGGGGATCCCGGCTGCTGCTGGCCAGTTTCTGGGCGATGTCCGGCGTAAGATAACACCCCCCCTGTGCGGCGGTGCGCACGGCGGCGATCAGCTCGTCCGGACTGCAGCGTTTGGAGAGAAACCCCTTGGCACCGGTCTGCAGTGCCTGCTCGATGAGGGCCGGACTGTCGTGAACCGAGAGCATCACCACCGCAAGGCCGGAGGGGAGCTGTTTGAGCAGATCCAGCCCCGACTGGTCGGGCATCGAGATGTCGCAGACGCAGACCCGAGCGCCACTGCCGGGTAGACCGGCAAGGGCGTCGCTGGCGGAGCCGAATTCGGCAACCACCTGCAGATCGGGCTCCAGATTGAGCAGTTGGGCAAAACCGGAACGGACGATCTGGTGATCGTCGATGAGGGCAATTTTTATCATGATGTCAGCCTGAAATTCGGTGCGTCATGACCATGACGCGGCCAACAAGATACCTGCCCCCCGAGTCAGGCTCAAGCAGCAGCAGGAAAAGGGGCTAAAAACCGGGGGGCAAGGTGCGCAAAGCTTGATCGGGATCAGCTGGCAAAGGCGAACAAGCGGGCTGATCAACAGGGGGATGACCAGCCCGGGGGACTCAGCGGTGCAGTTCGCCGGCGCGCTCCGGCTGATAGACCACTTCCAGAATTTCGACCTCGATGGTGCGACCGGCCGGGCCAGGCCAGGCGATGCTGTCGCCCACTTTCAGACCGAGCAGGGCGCTGCCCACCGGCGCCAGTACCGAGATGTTGCTCTCGTCGCCCTTGGCATCGCGCGGGTAGACCAGGGTGAGGCAGAACTCGTTGCCGCTGCTCTGCATCTTGAAGCGAACCTTGCTGTTCATGGTGACCACGTCCGGCGGCATGTCGGCCGGTTCGCGGATCTCGGCGCGGTCCAGCTCCTCTTGCAGGGCCAGATGCTGTGGGTGGTTGCCGAGCAGTTGTTCGATACGGTCCAGATCAAGGCTGGAGATAACCAGATGAGGTTGTTTCATAAGATATTCCTTATCAATAGCGGATAGGCCCATACCGGCGGGTGCAGGTTGGCCATCACACAGGGTGTTACAAAAATGGATTCAACAGGTTCAATCGATTGAAAATGCCATGCCCCCAAGCGACTCGCGGCCGAAGGAGCGAGGCGGGGGCTCAGCAGGGTGTGAGCAAATGCGAGGAAATAGTGAGTATTTTCATGGGGCTACCATAACCATTCTGGCCGGCCTTGGCAACCGTGATTGAGTGACTACTCAGGAGCCTGGTAGTTGTACTGACGGATAATCCGCGTCAGTGTGCCATCACGGCGCATCTTGTCGATTACGGCTTGCCAGCGTTGCGCCTCTTTGAAGGGGAAATCCTTGTGGGCGGCCAGGAACAGCTGGGTGTTCATCAACACTTCCCCGCGAACCAGCTGTTGTGATGAGCGTTTGTCTTGTTGTTGGGCATACAGGATGACATTCCATGCGGCGACCCAGGCATCAATGCGTCCGCGATAGAGTTTATGAGCGTTGAGTTGCTCATCTGCCACTGTTTCTCCTCGGATCCCGATGCGTTGTTTGAGCAGGTGTTGACCAAACGAGTAGCGCAGCACGCCCACGTTCAGGTTTTTCAAATCGCTGCTTTTCAGTGCTTTTGGTTGAAAACGGCGATCGCTGACGATCAAAAATTGCTCATCGAGGATTGGTGTTACCCACTGATAGAGGTGCTCGCGCTGGCTGCTGCGTACGGGCGGTATCATCAATACATCCGGGCGATGCATTGTCTGGGTCAGCGCCCGTGGAAGCGGCATCAGCTCGATGGTGAGCGGTTCATCCAGACGGCGGGCCGCTTCCTCCATGATTTCGATGGCCACACCGCTTGGCGTACCATGGGCGCCCTGAATAATGTAGGGGGGCAGTTCGGCTGCTATCAGCACAATAGCCTGAGCTCCGGTATTCACCAGCAACAGCAGCAGGGTAAAAAAGGGCAGGCAGAGAGTGCGCATTAAGGTCGTGAGCCAGAGTCGAATAAGCAGAGTGTAACATTCCTGTCTGCGTTGTCTTTCTACCTGCTGAAGGGTTGGGATCTCAGTCGAAGAAATCGTGCAGACCGCAATGCGATGCTTTTACTGGCGGTTGGCTGATTTGATAGCGCTAAGGCTAGAATGACCTGTCAAAAGAGGCCCGCAGCAGGTAAAATGCGCCCCCTTCGTTCGATGCCCGCGGCAGAGCGCCTGTTGTTCCATGCGCGCGCCCGCAGCCCCCACAGAGAGTAACGGATATGTCCATCAACTGGTTCCCCGGTCACATGCACAAGGCCCGCAAAGAGATTGCCGAGGTCATGCCCCAGGTCGATGTGATCATCGAGATGCTCGATGCCCGCATCCCCTTCTCCAGCGAAAACCCGCTGGTGCCCGAGCTGCGTGGTGATACCCCGGTGATCAAGGTGCTGAACAAAGCGGACCTCGCCGATCCGGCGATCACCGAACTGTGGGTGGCGCACATGGAAAAAGAGAAGGGGATCAAGGCGCTGCCGCTGACGCAACAAGAGCCGGAGAAGATCAAGCAACTGCTGACCCTCTGCCACGAGATGCTGCCGGAACGCAATTTTGAGCTGCGCGGCGTGCGGGCGATGATCATGGGGATCCCCAACGTGGGCAAGTCCACCCTGATCAATACCCTGGCCGGGCGCATCATCGCCCGCACCGGCAACGAGGCGGGGGTGACCAAGTCCCAGCAGCGGATCAAGCTGGATAACAACGTCATCCTGACCGATACCCCGGGTTTCCTCTGGCCCAAGCTCAACCCGCCCTCCTGCGGTTATCGTCTGGCCATCACCGCGGCCATTAAAGACACTGTGTTCGACTATGCCGATATCGCCATGTTCGCCGCTGACTACTTCATCAAGGCCTATCCGGAGCGGATCAAGGCGCGCTACCAGATTGACGAGTTGCCCGAGACCGAGATCGAGCTGCTGGAGATGATCGCTCGCCAGCGCGCCTTCGTGCGCAAAGGAGGGCTGGCCGACCTGCACAAGGCGTCCGAGATCCTGATCAACGAGTTCCGCTCCGGCCTGCTTGGCCGCATCTCGCTGGAGACGCCGGAGATGGTGAGCGTCGAGATTGTCGAAGCCGCCGCAGAAGCCGAGCAAAAAGCCAAAGAGAAGGCAGAGCGGGAAGAGGAGCGTCAGGCCCGCGCCCGTCGCAAGTACGCCCGCAAGCGTCAGAAATAATTATCCTCATGTGTCCCGAGCTTGCCTGACAACGAGCGAGCTTGTGTGACCGAGATGACGAAACACGAAGAGGCGACCCCAGGGGTCGCCTCTTCTGTTTTATCTGGTGAAGTGCCCGCCCGACTCTGATGGGGTGTCCGCGCTATCAAGCCATGCCATCAGCCAAAACGGTGGCGCGCTATTTCAAACAGCAACATATGAAGCGGGATCAGCTGTTGCCAGTCGCGGCGATAGCCGCCACCGGGCACCGCCGCGATGGGTAACCCATGCTTGATTGCACAGTCAAATACCATGGCATCGCGCAGGCGAACCCCTTCATCGCTCAGGGAGAGATAGCCAAGCTCGTCGGCATGATGCACATCGACGCCCGCCTGATAGATGATGAGATCCGGCGAATAGAGCCGCAGCGTTAGCGATAGCGCCTGTTGCAGTGTGGTGAGATAGGCATCGTCCGTCATGCCGCTTGGCAGCGGAAAGTCGAGGTGAGAGGCGGCTTTGTGATGGGGGAAGTTGTGCTCCCCATGGAGGGAGAGGGTGATGATATCGCGCCGTCCGGTGCACAGGGTCGCACTGCCATCTCCCTGATGCACATCGAGATCGACGATCAGCACCTGTTCACAGCGCCCCTCGTCGAGGCAAGCCTGGGCGGCAATCACTAGATCGTTGAACAGACAAAACCCGCTGCCGTGATCCCGATGGGCATGGTGGTAGCCACCGGAGATCTGCAAGCCGCAGCCCTGCTCAAGTGCATAGCGGCTGGCGGCAATCGTGGCACCCACCGAGCGCAAGGTGCGCTCCATCAACATGGGTGACCAGGGAAAACCGATCTTGCGGATGGCGCGAGCTTCAAGCTGGCCGCTCAGGGCTGCCGCGACATAATCGGCATTGTGAATGCGACAGATTTGCTCCTGGGTGGCCGACGGCGCTTCGCCAAGGGGGTAACCCTGCATCTGCAGGCGTTCAAACAGCCCTTGATACTTGGCCAGCGGGAAGCGATGGCGCTCGGGTAGCGTCAGGGAGGAGTAGAGAGGGTGATAGAAAATGTGCAACGACATGGTGCCATTCTCCCTGGCAAGGTGGCGCTTTCTATATATGAAATCAGCAGATGAATCCATGTATGCACTCCCTATATAAAGGGGAAGTGGCAGCGCATAAATCAAGACGCGTCGTGAGTGAGACCGCAGCATATGGAAAAGGGGAGCTTGGCTCCCCTTTTCAGTCAATATTTCAGCCCGGCTTATTGCTGCTGGATAACCCAGATCTGGAAGGCTTTGCGGGTTTCCGCATCGGCCTTGTTGTACCAGTTTTGCAACTGGGTCAGCGCTTCCGGATTGCTTTGCGCCTTGCTGGGGGCAACCTGAACCGGTGCGCTGGCGGCAGCCATCACGGCAGCAGAGGAGACGGCGACTGTCTTGGGCTGATTGAAGGCCTTGCCCATGTTGATCAGCTCTTGCTGATAGTCACGGGTCAGCTGGAAGCCTTCTACTTTCGGCATCACGAACTGTTCGCTACTCACTTGCTGACCACTGGCCTTGTCTTTCAGCGCCACTTTTTGATCTTTGACAAACTGCTTGGCTTCGGCTTCGTTGCGGGGCTTTTTGTAGTCCAGCACCAGCTGTTGGTTGTCGGCGGCAGTGAAGTTCAGCACCAGCGGCTCGGTGGTCACCAGCTTGATTTCGTTACGGCTGGAGTAGTTGCCTTCAAAGGCAACGACCAACTGGTGTTTGCCGGCAGAGAGGGGGAAGGTGCTGGTTTTGTCGAGCAGCTTGGGGTTGATGGATTGACCATCGATCAGCTGGACGACATACGGGGTGGTCACTTCCAATTGGGCATCAGCAAGGGCGCTACCGGCCCACAACAGACCAGCCAGCGCCGGTACCAGAACAGTCAGTTTCATTTCATCTCCTTGAACAGTCAGGCGATTGCCCACTGAAAACAGGGGCTCATTTTTACAGGTTTGGCCTACTGCAGCAATGGCTCTTTCTTGCGGTCAACGTTCGCACTGCTGTCAGTTTGTTTATCAATAGCGGCCGACTGATTTACTCGATACGCCGTGTAAACGGGGGGAGGGCATCAAGCAACCCCTTGCCATAACGTTTGGTCAGCAGACGCCGGTCCAGAATGGTGACCTGCCCCCGATCGGCCTCTTTGCGGATAAGGCGGCCACAGGCCTGGATCAGTTTGCGCGATGCTTCTGGCACCGTCAGTTGCAGAAAGGGGTTGCCTCCTCGCAGCTCCACCCATTCGGCGGTAGCCTCCTCAACCGGCGAGTTGGGCACGGCAAAGGGGAGCTTGGTGATGACCAGATTGGTGAGATAGTGACCCGGCAGATCCAGCCCCTCCGAGAAACTGCCGGTACCAAACAGGATGCTGGCCTGACCGCCATCGCATTTTTGCTTGTGCAGGGTGAGCAGGGCATTGCGAGAAGCCTCCCCCTGCACCAGTAGCGAGAGTCCCTTGGCTCGCAAGCCAATGGCCACCTCATTCATCTGGCGGTAGGAGGAGAAGAGCACCAGACTCGCCTCCTTGCCCGCCAGAATGCGTGGCAGCACGCTGATGAGTTCATTGGTAAAGGCGGGCGAGCTGGGTTCGTGCTCCATCTTGGGCAGATAGAGCTCGGCTTTCTGATAGTCAAAGGGGGAGCGCAGGCGCAGATAGCGGGTACCGTCATGCTCCTTGAGCCCCACCTGATGGCGAAAATAACTAAAGGAAGAGAGAGCGGTGAGGGTCGCCGAGACCAGCACGGCCCCCAAACATTTCGACCAGAGCCACTCCTCCAGCAGATAGCCCACCTCAATCGGTGAGGCGTGCAGCCAGATATCGCCGTCATCGCTCTTGGCCATCCAGCGGGCGAGCGGGGTTTTGCCGGTCGGCACATGGCGCCCCAGCATCTCCCACAGGGCGCAGAAACTCTCCAGCCGCTGCAGATGAAAACCGCTCTCGGCCAGCAGGGGTTCGGCCTCCTTGCGGCGGATCTCGCCATCTTTCAGCGCTTCACCTATGGCCCCTTGCATCCGATCCAGCGCCCGCAGCGCCTTCTTGCTCGACTCCTTGAGATTCTCCGCCAACATGGGCAGAGGATCCGGCAGCACCCCTTCGGCGAAGCGGTAGTGAGGTTCCGTGCCAAACAGCCGATCGTTGGCGCTGAGCCACTGCTCGATCGCCTTCAGATCGGGCTGGATGGAGGCCAGTGCATCCTGCAGTTTGAGCTGGGGGTCGAGCAGGCTCTCCTTATTAAGAGTCCGCGCCAGCTTGCCTGCACTCTGTACCAGCTTCTCCAGCCAGCGACGCGAGCCTTTGACGCTGGCCGATGCTGCGCCGTGATCCCGGGCGATGGTGGGCAGGTGATGGGCCTCATCCAGCACATAGATGCACTCATCGGGGGGCGGCAGAATGATGCCTCCGCCCATGGTGAGATCGGAGAGCAGTAGCGCATGGTTCACCACCAGCACATCGGCGCTCTCCATGTCGTTGCGGGCGCGATGAAAGGGGCAGTGCTGGTGATGGCTCAGCGCCTTGTTGCAGGTGTGGCGGTCGGCGGCGATGCGATCCCAGCAAGTGTCGGGAATGGGCTCTGGCCAGTTGTCCCGATCCCCGTCCCACTTGCCATTGGTGTAGGCCTGCCACAGGGCCTGGTAGCGATCTTTGTCGCTGTCAGATGGCTTGGATTTGCTCAGACTGCCCGTATTTTGCAGAAAAAAGTCGAGCTCAAAGTTGGCCATCTCGGCGCCACTGGCTGCCTGCTCCAGCAGATGCTCGCAGCAGTAGCGCTGACGTCCCTTGACCAGCATAAAGCGAAACGGCAGCTCGCTGTGGCGGTGGTAAAAAGGAAGGTCTTTGTGGATCAGCTGCTCTTGCAGGGCCACGGTGGCGGTAGAGATCACCAGCTTCTTCTGGGTGAGCCGCGCCACCGGGATGGCACCTTGCGCATAAGAGAGAGATTTGCCGATACCTGTGCCCGCTTCGGCCACCAGGATCCGGCGCTGTTTGTCGTATTCGCCGGTCAGGGTTTTGGCTATCTCTGCTACCAGAAAGTTTTGCTCTTTGCGCGGCACAAAACCGGGTAATCCATCCGCGATCTGGCGATAGGTTTGACGAATGGTGGCTTTGAGGCGAGTCGAGAGCATAAAGAGAAGGCCAAATCGGGAGCTGGTTGGAGGACAAGGATACCTGCAACTCCTTGGTGAGGTCGAGAGAACAACCATTTTCACGATAGTGTTACGCTGATCAGACCACTCTGGTTGATTATCAGGTGGTTAGCATTATTTATAGGTGAAAAAACCTATTTGAGTCCCAATAATCAGCAAAATGAATTGTAAACGTTTTCCTATTTTCCTTACCGTTAGGTGAGACTTGGCTCACGTTTTTTCCTCCGAGACTATGGTTTTCATAAAAAGTTCCAAGTTTTTTCATTGCGGTTCAAAAAATCCGGTGCTAGTCTCGGCGGCATAGTGATGCAAAGAACATCGCTAACACAGGGAATAACAACAACTTAGTGTTTAATTACAGTAGGCATTGGAAACTATGAAAAAGACAATTCTGGCTATTGCTATTCCGGCTCTGTTTGCATCCGCCGCTAACGCCGCCGTGATCTATGACAAAGACGGTACCTCTTTCGACGTATTCGGCCGTGTACAGGCTAACTATGTTGGTCAGTACGACACTACTGATGACTCTTTGGTTGGTTCTACCCGTTTGGGTTGGTCCGGCAAAGTAGGTCTGAACAACACCTGGTCTGCTATTGCCAAGACCGAATGGCAGGCTGCTGCAGAAAACTCTGATTCCAGCAAGTTCAAGGCTCGTAAGGTTTGGGTTGGTTTCGATGGCGGCCAAAATGGTAAAGTGATCTTTGGTCAAGATGACACCGCATTTTACGATGCCATCGCCGCAACCGATATCATGAATGAATATGGTGACGCAGCGAACTTCTACGAAGGTCGTCAGGAAGGTCAGGTCATCTACTCCAACACCATTGGTGGCTTCACCGGCAAGGCTTCCTATCAAACTACCGATGACACCGCCAAGGTCGACAATGGCGCAGAAGACGACTTCAAAATCATCGAGTTTGCAAACGTCAAGCGTAAGAGTGCCTATGCTGTTGCAGCCGGTTATGCCTTTGACTTCGGTCTCGGCCTGAACGCCGGTTATGCCAGCTCTGATCTGGAGGGCAAGAACTCTCTTGTTGGTCAGAATGGCGAGAAGAATGAATGGGCTGTGTCTAGCAGCTACACCCTGGGTGGCTTCTACGGTGCCGTTATGTACACCGAAGGTGAGCTGAAGAACAAGACCACCGGTGCCAAGGATGAAGGCAAGGGCTACGAAGTGGCTGCTTCCTACACCATCGATGCATGGAAACTGCTGGCTGCCTACAACAAGGCCGAAGTTCGTAAGAACGCTTCTACCGTCGGCTACCAGGATGTGGTTGACCACGTAGCTCTGGGTGTTCAGTACAACTTTACCTCCAAGCTGAATGCCTACGGTGAGTACATGATCCAGGGCCTGGAGAAGAAAGACGACCAGTACAACATCGGTCTGCAGTACAACTTCTAATAAGTTGAACAAGAGTAATATTCTGGCTTGAGTCTTTGACCGAGCTAATAATGGCCGAGAGGATATCTCGGCCATTTTTTGTTTGGGCGGGATGCTGGCAAGTTGCCTTGCTGCCAACACCGGATGGCTGGCAGCAAGAGGCGATCGGGATCAGGTGGTTTTTTCCAGATGGTGTTGGTAGATCTGCTGCCACTTGTTCAGTTCGTTTTCATCCCCCTGTTGCTGCCAGAACTCGCAGATGGAACTCGCCATCTCGCATGCCATGGCGTGGTCGCCGTCACGGCGACTCATCAGGTATTGCCCCAGCCAGCTTTGATAATGTTTCATTGCACGATCTCCTTATCAATTTGACGATTGATACCGCTGCTGCGGCGGCCCCACACCCTGACGGAGCCGGTCGCAGGCACCTTGCGCCTTGTCTGTGAGTCTTCCTGTTTTTTGCCGTTAATAAGTGTCACTTAAGACAAATAACGGTCAAGAAAAGAGCGAAGGTGTCAAAAGTTGGTCACCACCTTATCACATAAAGATGTGAAGATCAGGTTTTGGTTTCAATTGAGTTATAAATCGGGTTGGATAGACATAGACTCGGGCGCAATAAGGTGTGCCCCTCGCGTGTGTGATGCGGGCCTGATTGCGGGAACCCTACTGGGTGAGGCGGCGAGCCTGCCAGTAGCGGCTGTTCCAGTAGACGTTGTCGAGCCGCGAGCGGATCACCCCCTTGCTGGTGGAGGCGTGAATAAACTCGCCAGCACCTGTGTATACCCCCACATGATATTGCTGCCAGCCGGTCTTGAAGAAGACCAGATCCCCGTGCTTGAGCCGGTAGCGATCCACCGGTTTGCCAATGCTGGCCTGAGATTCGGTGGTTCTTGGCAGGTTGACCCCCAATACCTGGCTGTAGGCGAGTTGGGTGAAGGCGGAGCAATCGAGTCCGTCTCGGCTGGCACCGCCCATCCGGTAAGGGACACCGCGCCACTGCTGATAGAAGCCATCAAAGGCACTGCTCTGCCGGGGGGCCGGAGGCGGCTCCGGCGTACTGGAGCAGGCTGCCAGCAGCAGGGTTAGCAGGAGCGGCAGTAACGGATGATGATGCATCGGGACATATTCTCCAGAACAAACGTGACAAAACAGGTGTGGCAGGGCACGTTTGGTACGACAACTTTTCCATCATAAACAAGGTATTGGCCAGACACCTAGCGACATGTGACAAAAAGGGTTGCTTTGTTACAGAAAAACGCCAGCACTAAGGCTGGCGCTTGGGGGCTGATGTCAGGAGACGGGGCTGATTAGTGGCTTGAGCAGCTCGGCCAGCTTGTAGAAAGTCTGCACCCGGGTGGTGCTGGGGCGCCACACCAGTCCGATCTCGCGGTAGGGGTGTTCGCCCGGCAGCGGGATGGCGACCAGTTCGGAGTTATCGAGAATACCGGCGTTGATGGCCATCTGGGGCAGGAAGGTGGTGCCAAGACCCGCTTCCACCATCTGTACCAGGGTGTGCAGGCTGGTGGCGGCGAACGGATTGATCTTGCTCTTGTCACGTAGTCGACAGGCGCTCACCGCATGCTCGGTGAGGCAGTGCTCTCGCTCCAGCAGGAAGATGCTCTGGTTGGGCAGTTCCTTGTAGTCAAACGGGGTGTGCAGACCGGCCGCCATGCTGGCGGGCATCACCATGTGGAAGGGATCCTGACCGACCTTTTTGCAGTGAAAACCGCTGATCTCGATGGGCAAGGCGAGGATCAGCAGATCGAGTTGGCCTTGTTCCAGTTGTTTGAGCAGATTGCTGGTGGTGTCTTCACGCAGCAACAATTCGAGGTCAGGATAGGCCTTGTTGCATACCTTGAGCAGCTTGCTGAGCAGGAAGGGGGCTATGGTGGGAATGCAGCCAAGACGCACCGTCCCCTGCATCACACCGCCCTGATGTTGTCCTAGTTCCATCAGATCCCGTGCATCGGAGAGTAAATTGCGAGCCCGGTCGACAATTTCCATGCCAACAGGGGTCATAATGAAGCTCTTGTGGTCCCGCTCCACCAGTTGCAGGTTCATCATGTCCTCCAGCGTCTGGATCCCAGTACTCAGGGTTGACTGGCTGACATGACAGGCCTTGGCGGCGCGGTTGAAGTTCTTGTGCTCGTCGAGAGCGACCAGATATTGCAGCTGTTTGAGGCTGGGCCAACGTTGCATGGAAAAACTCGATTGATGCTATCTATTTAATTTGATTTAACTAATCTACCATCGGGTCTTTAGTTTGTCGCTTGAATTAGATGGACTCGACTCTAGGTAGCCCAATCCGGACCGGATTGTTCACTTCACATAAAGAGGAATTGAATATGGTATTGGTAGGCCGTCCTGCACCCGATTTTACCGCCGCAGCTGTTCTGGGTAATGGCGAGATCGTTGATTCATTCAACCTGTCATCCCACATCAAAGGCAAAGCTGCCGTTGTCTTCTTCTACCCGCTCGATTTCACCTTCGTTTGCCCGTCCGAGCTGATTGCCTTCGATCACCGTTATGAAGAGTTCCAGAAGCGTGGCGTGGAGGTGATCGGTGTTTCCATCGATTCCCAGTTCTCCCACAACGCATGGCGCAACACCAAGGTGGAAGATGGCGGTATCGGTCAGGTGAAGTACCCGCTGATCGCCGACGTGAAACACGACATCTGCAAAGCCTATGACGTTGAGCATCCGGAAGCCGGTGTGGCGTTCCGTGGCTCCTTCCTGATCGACAAGAGCGGTGTTGTTCGGCACCAGGTTGTCAACGATCTGCCGCTGGGCCGCAACATCGACGAGATGCTGCGCATGGTCGATGCCCTGCAATTCCACGAAGAGCATGGCGAAGTGTGCCCGGCTCAGTGGGAAAAAGGCAAAAAAGGTATGCAAGCCTCTCCGGATGGCGTTGCCAAGTACCTGTCCGAGAATGCTGACTCCCTGTAATCGGTCGCACTCTGCTTGAAGAACCGGCGCTTTGGCGCCGGTTTTTTATATCTGCGATTTATCTATCCCCTGACATAGCGGTCACACTCTTCTGGTTCCTTAGCTATTCCAAGCTGTCGTTCGTTGGCGTACTCGTCGTTTCGAAATGAGGGGCTGACCCATAGGCGGGGGATATGCCGACAGACAAATAATCACCATAAAAAAGCGCGCCATAGGCGCGCTCAGTTCACAAGCGGAGGCGTTATTCCTCAAAGATCCCGAAGTGATCCTTGGCGAAATTGACCCGCTGCTCCACGTTCATCTTCACCTGGCCCAGCTTCTCGATGGTCTTGAGGTTGGGCACCAGGCCGCGACCGTTGGCGATCTGGATGGCAAGACCGGGACGGGCGTTGAGCTCCAGCAGCATGGGGCCGCGGAACTTGTCCAGCACCATGTCGGTACCTATGTAGCCCAGACCCGACATCTCGTAGCAGGAGGCCGCCAGGGTGAGCAGGGTATCCCAGTGGGGGACCTTGAGCTCATAGAGGTCGAGGCCGGTATCCGGATGGTGGCGCAGCGGATTGCCAAACTGCACCGCCCGCAGGGCACGACCGGTACGCAGGCACAGACCCACCCCCACGGCGCCCTGGTGCAGGTTCGCCTTGCCATCCGAGGCGGCAGTGGAGAGGCGCATCATCGCCATCACCGGGAAGCCTTTGAAGATGATGACCCGAGCATCGGGTACCCCTTCAAAGGAGTAGCCGTCGAACACATCATCGAAGTTGATGAGGCCTTCGACCAGCGCCACGTCGGGCTTGCCCCCCAGCGAATAGAGCCCCGCCAGAATGTTGGAGACATGGCGCTCCAGATCCTGACCGTTGGAGGCGCTACCGTTGGGCTTGTAGAAGAGGCCATCTTCCTGGCGCAGGATCACCAGGATCCCCTTGCCACCCGAGCCACGAGCCGGCTTGATGCAGAAGCCCGGCCAATCTTTTACCAGCTTGGTGATGCGACCCACATCGTGCTGGGCACGGATAGTACCGATCAGCTCGGGCACGGTAACCCCTGCATCCAGCGCAATTTGCTTGGTCTGCAGCTTGTCATCCACCAGCGGATAGAGGCTGCGCGGATTGTAGCGGCTGATGTAGGAGTGGTTGCGCTTGTTCATGCCGAGGATGCCTGCCTGCGACAGGCTCCACGGGGTGGTGTATTTTTCCCAGAACCACATCTGTTACTTGTCCTTACCCGGGGTGGCACCGGAACGCATTTCGTCTACCAGCGGCTTGAAGCGCTTGAGTTCGCTCAGCTTGTAGCCGGTGTAGTTACCCATCAACAACACGGTCGCCATCAGCACCAGCTGCAGGCCGAGGAAGTTGAAGGTGAGGTGACGAATGAGTTCGTTATCCATGGCCAGATAGGCGATGACAGCCACCAGCAGGGAGCCGCCACCCTGGCGGAATACCTCTTTCGGGCCCTCTTCTTCCCACAGGATGGACATCCGTTCAATGGTCCAGGAGAGGATGATCATCGGGAAGAAGGTGATCTTCATACCATCGGTCAGTCCCAGCTTGAAGGCGAACGCGGAGAAGATCCCTATCATCGAGATAACCATGATGATGATGGCCGATATTCGGGCAACCAGCAGCAGGTTAAGCCGCGACAGATAGGAGCGGATGATGAGACCAGTGCCGACGATCAGCAGGAAGCCGATGAGACCGGTAACCAGAGAGGTCTGGATAAAGGCAACCGCGATCAGTACCGGCATAAAGGTACCGGAAGTCTTGATCCCTACCAGTACCCGCAGGAACACCACCATCAGCACGCCGATCGGGATCAGCAACAAGCCCTTGAACAAGGTCTGTTCTTCCAGCGGCAGGCCGTGGATGGAGAAGTTCATCATCTCTGATTTTTCGAACTTCTGCGCCAGAGCAACGCTGACCGGCTGCTCCTGTTCGATCATCGAGAAGCTGACACGGGAGTTGTGACCACCGGTCACATCCAGTAGTGCGCCGGAGTTGTATTCCCACAGCAGCAGGTTGGCAGGACGACCCAGCTCACCGGTTTTCGGGTTGAACAGCTTGTAGTCTGTCGGGCTGTTGAACACCTGCAGGTAATCCACCAACTCCTGACGACGGCGGCCATCTTCCAGGTTCAAGGCATGCACTACCCGAGTCGGCACGTCAGCATTGTTGAGCAGCTCTGCGATCAGGTTGGCACGGCTCTTGTGCTTTTTCAGCAGCTCGGCATTCTGCTCCTGCTTCTCGATCTCCTTGATGATCTCGCGAGTCAGGGTGTAGCCATCGGCGGAACGCTCCTGGGCGCGCTCCAGGATCTGTTTCATCGCGGTGGCGTAAGGCTCACTCTCGATCTGCTTCTCGATGGCGGGCGGCTGCGGGTTGGCGGCCGGTTTGGCGTTAGCATCGGCCATCATGTCGACGCGGTAGTAGAGCTCCTGACGGCCAGTGGCGGTGCGGATCGACCACTCGGCGCGGGCATCGCCATCTTTCTCGACAAAGGAGAGGCCGTAGCCGGGGCTGGCGGCATTCTCGTTCATCAGGGTGAAACCGGGCTGGGTTCCAGGAATGGCCAAGGAGGCGATCACCGGATCTCCGGTCGCTTCGAACTCCAGCTTGGCTTCGATAGACCAGATCTGGCGCTTTTCACCGGGCGTCAGCGGTACATCCAACGCGATATGGTGATAGATCGTCATCCCCAGGCCGACAATGTACAGCAGGGCTACCAGCAAATAGAACGGCTTACGGGAAACCATGGATTATTTCACATCCTTGAGCTTGGGTTTGGGTTGGATATATTCGCGGGCCACATCGACCACGGCGATGTCTTTCAAAAATTCACGACCCAGCAGCACGGGGAAGGTCATGTCGCTACGGTCTTTCAGGGTAAATTCGGCTTTCTCGGTCATGTCGCCGATGCGCACGGCCAGACGCACCACCGGACGGCGATCCAGATCGTCGGCAGAGGCCTGACGCACCCGTACATGGCGCACCAGCGGCGCTTCGATCTGGATCTTGTCGTCCACCTCCTGATGGCTCAGGAAGAAGCGCACCCAGTTTTTGCCGTTGCGCTCAAAAATGGTGATCTCTTGGGCACTGATGGAGGAGGTGGTCGCACCGGTATCGACCCGCGCCTGGAAGGCGTCGTTAGCGGCATCAACCCAGATCCACTCCGCTTCACCCACCATCAGCTTGCCATCGATGGTGTGACCCTGATTGGGGGCCGGGCACTTCTCGGCAGGAATAGCCACTGGTTTGGGCTGCTCGGAGGGGAGAGTGGCGATCTTGTGGTCTACTTGTTTGACGGACTCTTTCATATTGGTGACATCTGTGTTGAGCTGAACCAGCAGGTGCTGTTGTTGCACATACTGCTTCTGTTGCTGTTCCATGGATGTTTGCAGGCGTTGCTCACTCTGACTCAGCTCGCTACGAAGCTCGGCCAGCGTCAGAGCTGGGACCTGGGGCGCTTTTTCCATATTGACACACCCACCGAGACTGAGCAGGGAGAGCAGGGTCATTCCTTTAAATTTGCTTTTCATGTCATTCATTTAACTGTGCTTCCTGGAATTGGGTCAGTGTAACTTTCACAAGCGCCATCGGCTAGTCTTTGGCCTTGCGGGCAATCAGTACGGCACGTTTCGGCGCCGGGTGTCCTTCTACCGTGAGAGCCGGATTGTCTGAGTCCAGATAATCACTCAGGGATTCATTAATCATCCAGTCGGTGCGACGCTGTTCGTCGGTGCTCGTCATATTCTCGTCTACTATCCGCACATCGGTGAAGCCGCAACGCTCGACCCACAGCTTGAGGGCGCGGCTTGAGGGAATAAACCAGACGTTGCGCATCTTGCCGTAACGGTCGGTGGGCACCAGCACATCGTTGACACATCCATCGATCACTAGCGTCTCCAGCACCAGCTCGCCATCATCTTTCAATTGATTGCGCAGTTGCTCGATGTGCTCGATGGGGGATTTGCGGTGATAGAGCACCCCCATGGAGAAGACGGTGTCAAAGGCACGCAGCTCCGGCAGCTCCTGAATGCCGAGCGGCAACAGGTGGGCGCGCTGATCATTGCCCGCGAAGTGGCGAATGGCCTCGAACTGGCAGAGGAACAGCGGGCTCGGATCGATGCCGACTGCAAGCCGAGCCCCTTCACCCACCATGCGCCAGAGGTGGTAGCCGCTGCCGCAACCCACATCCAGCACGTAACGGCCTTCGAGCGGGCTGATATGGGGCAGCACCCGATCCCACTTCCAGTCAGAGCGCCACTCTGTGTCGATGTGGATGCCGTGCACGGTGAACGGCCCCTTGCGCCAGGGCATGAAGTGGCGCAGCAGGCTATCGACCTTCTTGCGCTCCCCTTCGCCAAGGCTCTCGGCCGAGCCAATCTCGACCCGGCTTTTCAGCTCGATGTTGCCGGGGGAGACCACCGGCAGCTTGTTGAGGGCGCGGTTCCAGCGCGGCAGATCGCCATGCTGGTTGTCATGTTGCCAGGCGTGTAGCTGGGCGGGCAGGGTATGCAGCCAGTGGCTCAGCCGGTTTTTGGCAATCAGTTGATAGAAATTGGCAAAGTCAATCATGGCTGGGCGTCGCTGGATTTGATGGCAATCATGGAGCCGAAGTTGAAGCACTGGAACCAGAGATCCTGATGGACGAAACCGGCATCTCGCAGACGGGCCTGATGCACCGGCAGGCTGTCGGTGCGCATCACGTTCTCAAGGGCGGTGCGTTTCTGGCTGATCTCCAGCTCGCTGTAGCCATTGGCCCGCTTGAAGTCGAGATGCAGCTCGATGAGCAGCTCGTTGACCGGTTCATCTTCGAAGCGGAACTTTTCGCTCAGGATCAGGATCCCGCCCGGGCGCAGCCCATCGTGAATACGCTGGATCAGGGCGGCCCGTTTCTCTGGCTCGACAAATTGCAGGGTGAAGTTGAGCACCACCACGGAGGCGTTCTCGATCGCGATGTCGCAGATATCCGCCTCTACCAGCTCTACCGGCACCTCGGATTTGAAACCGGAGAGGTGGGCGCGGGCGCGCTCGATCATCGGGTGGGAGAGATCCACCGCGGTAATGCGGCAGCCGGGTTGGCTGATATGGCGACGCATCGCCTGGGTCGCGGCGCCCAGTGAGCAGCCGAGATCATAGAGTCGGCTCATCGGTTGGGCGTAGCGGGCGGCCATCATGCCGATGGCGGAGATGATATTGCTGTAACCCGGCACCGAGCGCTGGATCATATCGGGGAATACGTCGACGACCAGTTCGTCAAAACAGAAGTCACCCAATCGGGCGATCGGGGCGGCAAAAATTTGGTCTTTGGTCTGCATGCTGGCGCAACCTGACAGTCGGGACATCACCCGGCTGTATTGTTCAATTGAGTCGTTGGGTGACACCCATCAGAGTAGATTTATCACCTGTTTACGAACAGGGTGGCTGGTCGTGAAATCCTTTGGACCTGTCCTGTTCGTACGGGCCATGTTCCGGACCCTTGCTTGGGGCGCTAGTGTAGAGGATTGGTGGCCGTTTGTCTTGACGCCAGGGCTTGTCAAACCACAAAAAGGTCCCTTTTTTTGCACGTTTGGTCGGGGGCGCCAAGGGTTGGTAGTGGTACTGGTTAAAAGGGCAGCACTCCCTGCTGTAGGCGATCGTTTTCCCCCGGCCAGGGGGCCATCTCATGTTTCAGCAAGCGGGTGATCTGGCGGGCCAGCTCAGGCGCCTGGGCGTTGTCGGCAGTATGTATATAGAGGTAGAGATCCTTGCCCTCGGAAAGCCACTGGCGCCAGTGGGGGAGCCAGCCGGGTAGGAAGGGGTGATTGGCCGCCGGATCCGGCAGGCCGATAAAGCGCACCATGGGGGCGTTGGCGGTGGCCAGCAGATGCACCGGCAGGCGCGGTTTCTTGCCATGGGCATCGACAAGGGCTGGCGTGGTTGCTGGCACCGAGAAGAGTGGCCGGCTGTCGAGCATCACCCGGTTCACACCCTGTTCCATCAGCAGCCGGTTCAATGCCCGCTCGGCCTCCCCCTTGGCGAAGAAGTCAGGGTGACGCACTTCGAGGGCGTAGCGAAACGCCCGCGGCAGCCGCTCGATAAAGGCCGCCAGTCTGGCCAGCCCCTCTGGCCCGAAACGGGCGGGCAGCTGCAGGGTGAGCAGGCCCAGCTTGTCGTGCAGCGGGGCGAGCAGCCGGATAAAGTCGGTTACCTGTTTATCTGCGCCCACCAGATCGCTCTGGTGGCTGATGGTTTGTGGAAACTTGAAGTTGAAGCGAAAGTGGTTCGGCACCGCATCGGCCCAGCGCTGCACGGTTCCTGGTGTCGGCAGGGCGTAGAAAGTGGTATTGCCCTCCACCGAATTGAACACGGTGGCGTAGTGGGCAAGGTGTTCGGCA
Organism: Aeromonas sp.; assembly: GCF_050633025.1. GTDB lineage: Bacteria > Pseudomonadota > Gammaproteobacteria > Enterobacterales > Aeromonadaceae > Aeromonas. The sequence continues at coordinate 35,520 of NZ_JBODRQ010000004.1, read as the reverse complement.
GGCTTGGCGCCAAGGCCCAGCAACTGGCCGGGCCAGCTGGGGTGGGACCACTGCGGCAGGCCCAAATAGAGGCTCATGATGGCTAATCTCTTCGCTCTTGGTGCATTCGTGCCGATTTTTTGCCCGCTTTTTGCCATCTAGTGCAAAAAACTGGCGAAAGGAGGCTGCTGGCCATTTTACCCAAAAGGAGGTTTTCCTCTATAATGCCAGCCCTTTTGTTTTTCAATTTCTTGTGACCCATGCCTATCTACGAATATCGTTGCGACGTCTGTGGCCATGAATTGGCAAAACTGCAAAAGCTTTCCGATGCCCCCCTGACCGACTGTCCGGCCTGTAGCAAGCCGAATCTGGTCAAGCTGATATCGGCGGCAGGCTTCCGGCTCAAGGGAACCGGATGGTACGAGACTGATTTCAAACCGGGTAAGAAAAAGAATCTGGCCAGCTGTGAGACAGACGGTGCTTGCCAGTCGTGCCCGGCGGCCCAAGGTTAACCGTCTCTCTACAATTTCGAAGGAAGAAGTCCATGCGCTCTATCTATTGCGGACAGGTCAATGAGGCCCATGCAGGGCAGACCATTACATTGTGCGGTTGGGTCCATCGTCGTCGTGATCTCGGCGGCCTGATCTTTATCGATATGCGCGATCGGGAAGGGATCGTCCAGGTGTTCTTTGATCCGGACAAGCCCGACGCGTTCGCCCTGGCCTCCGAACTGCGCGGCGAGTTCTGCATCCAGGTGACCGGCGTGGTGCGCACCCGTCCCGAGTCCCAGCGCAACAGCGACATGGCCACTGGTGCCATCGAAGTGTTCGCCCACGAACTCAACATCATCAACCGTGCCGAGCCGCTGCCGCTGGACTTCAATCAGGTCAACAGCGAAGAGATCAGCCTCAAGTATCGCTACCTGGATCTGCGTCGTCCCGAGATGGCCAAGTACCTGAAGACCCGTGCCAAGGCCAGCGCCTTCGTACGCCGCTTCATGGACGAGCACGGCTTCCTCGATATCGAGACCCCGATGCTGACCAAGGCCACCCCGGAAGGTGCCCGTGACTATCTGGTGCCGAGCCGCGTGCACAAGGGCAAGTTCTACGCTCTGCCGCAATCACCCCAGCTGTTCAAGCAGCTGCTGATGATGTCCGGCTTCGATCGCTACTACCAGATCGTCAAGTGCTTCCGTGACGAAGACCTGCGTGCCGACCGCCAGCCGGAATTCACCCAGATCGACGTGGAGACCTCCTTCATGACCGCGCCGCAGGTGCGTGAAGTGATGGAAGAGATGATCCGCAAACTGTGGCTGCACATCCTGAATGTGGATCTGGGCGACTTCCCGATCATGACCTTCGACGAAGCCATGCGTCGCTACGGCTCCGACAAGCCGGACCTGCGTCTGCCGATGGAGCTGGTCGATGTGGCAGACCTCTTGACTGCTGTCGAGTTCGCCGTGTTCGCTGGCCCGGCCAACGATCCGAAAGGCCGCGTGGCAGCCCTGAAAGTTCCGGGCGGCGCCGAGCTCTCTCGCAAGCAGATCGACGAGTACACCAAGTTTGTCGGCATCTACGGTGCCAAGGGCCTGGCCTGGATGAAGGTCAACGAAGCGGCCAACGGCCTCGAAGGCGTGCAGTCTCCGGTTGCCAAGTTCCTCTCTGACGCCATCGTGCGCGAGATCCTGGCCCGTACCGGCGCAGCCGACGGCGACATCATCTTCTTTGGCGCTGACAGCAAGAAAGTGGTCTGCGATGCCATGGGCGCCCTGCGTCTGAAAGTGGGTCGCGATCTGGGCCTGCTGGAGAACAGCTGGAAACCGCTGTGGGTTATCGACTTCCCGATGTTCGAGGAGGATGGCGAAGGTGGTCTGGCCGCCATGCACCACCCGTTCACTGCGCCGAGCGGCCTGAACCCGGAGCAGCTGAAAGCCAACCCGGTGGCGGCTTATGCCAACGCCTATGACATGGTGATCAACGGTTACGAAGTGGGTGGCGGTTCTGTCCGTATCCACAACAGCGAGATGCAGGCCACCGTGTTCGACATCCTGGGGATCACCCCGGCGGAACAGCGCCTGAAGTTCGGCTTCCTGTTGGATGCGCTGAAGTACGGCACCCCGCCGCACGCCGGTCTGGCCTTCGGTCTGGACCGTCTCAGCATGCTGCTGACCGGCACCGAAAACATTCGGGACGTCATCGCCTTCCCGAAAACCACTGCGGCCGCCTGTCTGATGACCGACGCCCCCAGCCTTGCCAACGCCGCCCAACTGGGCGAGCTGGCGATTGCAACCACAGTCAAGGGTGATGAGTAAGCCCTTCCGGGCACCGGAGGTCGCGTAGCGGCCTCCCTGTTCCCCTTGCGTTAGCAATGACGTGTGTTACTGACATTTAAAAAATAACGGAGAGTCTCTATGGCAGGTCACAGTAAATGGGCCAACATCAAACACCGCAAGGCTGCTCAGGACGCCAAGCGTGGCAAGATCTTCACCAAGCTGATCCGCGAAATCACTACCTCCGCGCGTCTGGGTGATGCCGATCCGGCCAACAACCCGCGTCTGCGTGCTGCGGTGACTGCCGCCCTGACCAACAACATGACCCGCGACACCATCAACCGTGCCATTCAGCGTGGTGCCGGTGGTGGTGATGGCGAACAGCTCGAGACCATCGTATACGAAGGTTACGGCCCGGCTGGCTCTGCCGTGATGGTAGAGTGCCTGACTGACAACCGTAACCGTACCGTAGCCGAAGTGCGTCACGCCTTCAGCAAGTGCGGTGGCAACCTGGGCACCGACGGCTCCGTTGCCTATCTGTTCAGCAAGAAAGGTCTGCTGACTTTCGTTGGTGTTGACGAAGATGCCCTGATGGACGCCGCGCTGGAAGCGGGTGCCGATGACGTGGTCACCGAAGAGGATGGCACCATCGAGGTGTACACCACCCCGAACGACTTCGGTACCGTGCTGGACGGTCTGGAAGCTGCCGGCTTCAAGGCCCAGAGCGCCGAAGTGACCATGATCCCCTCCACCGAAGCGGAGCTGGATGCCGAGACCGCGCCCAAGCTGATGCGCCTCATCGACATGCTGGAAGATCTGGACGATGTGCAGGAGGTGTACCACAACGGTTCCATCTCCGACGAAGTGGCAGCGACCCTCTGATCGCTGAATCGTGCTCTCCCAATGGCAGCCAGATGGCTGCCATTTTTTTATCTTTGTTTCGTGGCAACTGCTGATGTGTCGGTTGAGCAACCGGTGCAACAACTCTCTTCACTGACAGTCTTTCCCGCTTTCTCTGCGCATTATCATGGCTCTGTTCCTGCCAGTCGGTTGGCCCTGCACGTATGCCAGTCGCAGATCTGCTGCATTGCGTTAGCGAGGCTCCGCTTATCCTGTTTATCACACCTTTAGCTCTGGCGTTGGCTCGCATATGCTCGTCAGGGTAATTGCGTTGCGGGTAGGGGAGAGGAGGTGATGGAGCGTGCTCTTGTTATCACAGGTGGCCCATCAATACAGAGTCACAGGTTGGGATGTTGATAACGGATTGGCTGGGGCTAGTTGGTTGGTTGGTTGGTTGGTTGGTTGGTTGGTTGGTTGGTTGGTTGGTTGGTTGGGAAGTTAGGGGCTGCACTAGCGCAATCGGCAGGGAGATGATTGCTGTGATTAGTGGCAAGTGGCAAGTGTCAGATAAAAAAAGCCCGCGCAGTGCGCGGGCTTGTTATCTCAGGACTGGTTATCAGGCCTTGGATTTCTTCTTGCCTTCAACCTTGGCTTCAACCGGGGCAGCAGTTACCGGAGCGGCTTCGGTGAAGGGACGACCGTAGTAGGAGTCCAGCAGAACCTGCTTCAGCTCGCTGATCAGCGGGTAGCGAGGGTTGGCACCGGTGCACTGGTCATCGAAGGCTTCGATGGACAGCTGGTCAACCTTGGCCAGGAAGTCAGCCTCGGCAACGCCAGCTTCGCGGATAGATGCCGGAATACCCAAGGTGGCCTTCAGCTCGTCCAGCCAGGTCAGCAGCTTCTCGATCTTGGCAGCGGTGCGGTCACCGGCAGCAGTCAGACCCAGGTGGTCAGCGACTTCGGCGTAACGACGACGAGCCTGCGGACGGTCGTACTGGGAGAACGCAGTCTGCTTGGTCGGATTGTCGTTCGCGTTGTAGCGGATGACGTTGCTGATCAGCAGGGCGTTAGCCAGACCGTGCGGAATGTGGAACTCGGCACCCAGTTTGTGAGCCATGGAGTGGCACACACCCAGGAAGGCGTTGGCGAACGCGATACCGGCGATGGTCGCAGCGTTGTGTACTTTCTCGCGAGCAACCGGGTCGTTGGCACCGTTCAGGTAGCTGGACGGCAGGTACTCTTTCAGCATTTTCAGGGCTTGCAGCGCCTGGCCGTCGGAGTACTCGTTAGCCAGTACTGAAACATAGGCTTCCATGGCGTGAGTCACGGCATCGATACCACCGAAGGCACACAGGGACTTCGGCATACCCATGACCAGGTTGGCGTCAACGATGGCCATGTTCGGGGTCAGTTCGTAGTCAGCCAGAGGGTATTTCTGACCAGTCACCTCATCGGTCACGACTGCGAACGGAGTGACTTCAGAGCCGGTACCAGAAGTGGTAGTGATACAGACCAGCTCGGCCTTCACGCCCATTTTCGGGAACTTGTAGATACGCTTGCGGATGTCCATGAAGCGCATGGCCAGATCTTCGAACGCAGTGTTCGGGTGCTCGTACATCACCCACATGATCTTGGCAGCATCCATCGGTGAACCACCGCCCAGCGCCAGGATAACGTCCGGTTTGAAGGAGTTGGCCATCTCGGCACCCTTGCGAACCACAGCCAGGGTCGGGTCAGCTTCTACTTCGTAGAACACTTCCACTTCCATATTCTGTGCTTTCAGCAGGCTGACCAGTTCATCGGCGTAGCCGTTGTTGAACAGGAAGCGGTCGGTCACGACCATGGCACGCTTTTTACCTTCCAGGTCGCTCAGAGCGATCGGCAGGGAACCACGACGGAAGTAGATGGATTTCGGAAGTTTGTGCCACAGCATGTTTTCTGCCCGTTTTGCGACTGTCTTCTTGTTGATCAGGTGCTTCGGACCCACGTTTTCGGAGATGGAGTTACCGCTCCAGGAGCCACAACCCAGGGTCAGGGACGGTGCCATTGCGAAGTTGTACAGGTCACCGATACCGCCTTGGGTAGACGGAGTGTTGATCAGGATACGCGCAGTCTTCATCTTGTCGCCGAAGTACTTGATGCGGTCAGCGTTGCGGTCCTGGTCGGTGTACAGACCTGAGGTGTGGCCGATACCACCGATGTTGACCATGTCACAGGCCATCTCAACGGCGTTTTCGAAGCTGCTTGCACGGAACATACCGAGCAGCGGGGACAATTTCTCGTGAGCAAACTCATCTTCTGCACACAGCTTGGCGCCTTCACCGATCAGGATCTTGGTATCAGCCGGTACAGTCACGCCTGCCATCTCGGCAATCTTGGTGGCTGGTTGGCCAACGATGTTGGCGTTCAGGGCACCGTTGATCAGGATGACTTTACGCACCTTGTCAGCATCTTCTTTGGAGAGCACGTGGCCCTTGTGAGATGCAAAGCGCTCTTTAACCTGGTCGTAAATGGCATCAACCACGATGACAGCTTGCTCGGAAGCACAGACCACACCGTTATCGAAAGTTTTGGACATCAGCACGGACGCAACAGCACGCTTCACGTCGGCGGTCTCGTCGATAACGATAGGCACGTTACCGGCACCCACACCGATAGCAGGCTTACCAGAGGAGTAAGCTGCTTTCACCATGCCCGGGCCACCGGTGGCCAGGATCAGGTTGATGTCTTCATGCTTCATCAGAGCGTTGGAGAGCTCAACGGACGGTTGGTCGATCCAGCCGATGATGTCTTTCGGCGCACCAGCGGCAATGGCTGCATCCAGTACCAGCTTGGCTGCGGTATTGGTGGAGTTCTTGGCACGGGGGTGCGGGGAGAAGATGATGGCGTTGCGGGTCTTGAGCGCGATCATGGATTTGAAGATCGCAGTAGAGGTCGGGTTGGTGGTCGGAACGATACCACAGATGATACCTACCGGCTCGGCGATGGTGATGGTGCCCATCTGAGTGTCTTCACTCAGAATGCCGCAGGTCTTCTCTTCTTTGTACTTGTTGTAGATGTATTCGGAGGCGAAGTGGTTCTTGATAACCTTGTCTTCGATGATACCCATACCGGATTCTTCCACGGCCATCTGGGCCAGGGGGATACGGGCGTTGTTGGCGGCCAGGGCGGCGGCACGGAAGATCTTGTCTACCTGCTCTTGAGAGAAGCTGGCGAATTCACGCTGGGCTTGCTTAACGCGGGCGACCAGAGCATCCAGTTCAGCCAAATTGGTTACTGCCATGTTTATCTCCTGATTATTTGAAAACTGTTTAGTAAGACGTTGGCAATGCCCGGCAATTATAGTCGCCCTGTCAAGGCGATATCCTTGCAACAGCTTTTTTACATGCCTTACTAAAGCGCTTTCTGAGTCGATTATAGAGCGGGGCTGACTCAGAAAAGCTTGATCTGGATCATGTGTAACAAAAGAACAAAAGAAATTTTCTTTCACAATCCTTGTCCGATTGATGTTAGCGGAATGTGTATCAAAGGGGAAGGAGAGAGACAGGCTAATAAACCTCATTTATCAAGTGGTTAATCGCACTTTACCATGCTATTGCAGAGCCGTTTTGGCGCTTTGGGTTGGCAAGGATGCGTGGATCGGTTTCAAAATCACCGACAAATGCGCTTTAATCCCGCATTTTTTGCGAAAAAGATTGTTTTTTTAATCCATGGCAAATCCGTTTTGCTCCTCCGAGGGGGCTTTTTTGTGGTCCACTTTCCCGGTTTTCGTTGTGGTGAGCGATACAGGAGCACTATCAGAACTGCCGAGTCTGAGAGAGAAACATGTGGTGACTGGGTCCATTGGGTTCGATGTTGATTGAATCACAGTCTCCTATCCATGCTGAAGCTGGCTTTTGTTCACTCTGGTAACTTGGATCGGGTTTTTGGTATCGGTTTATGCCAGTCGGAGCAGATACATTAGATGAACTAACTGAAAACCCCTCCAGATGGTGAGATTATTTGATTGGTGCCTGCTCTGGCTATGATGTAAATTTACGAACGAAATTAATGGACTGGCCCTATGGGCCCGAAACTCTATTGGAAGGCGCCTATGGCAGCGATTGACGTCTCTTTGTATCTGAAGTTTTTTGTCGGTTTGTTCGCAATCATCAACCCGCTTGGTCTTTTGCCGGTGTTTGTCAGTCTGACCAGTCAACATACCCAGGCCGAGCGGATGAAAACCAATACTACTGCTAATATCGCGGTAATGATCATTCTGCTGGTCTCCATGTATATGGGACAGTTGATCCTCGATGGGTTTGGCATCTCGTTGGCATCGTTCCGGATCGCAGGTGGGTCGCTGATAACCCTGATTGCCTGGTCGATGCTGCAGGGCAAGCTGGGTGAGGTGAAACACAACAAACAGGAGAAGGGTGAACTGGCAGTACGCGAGTCTATCGCCGTAGTGCCGTTGGCGCTGCCGCTGATGGCGGGCCCGGGTGCCATCTCCTCGGTCATCGTTTATGCCAGCCAAAGCCACTGGCAGCAGCTGCTCGGAATGTCAGTGGTGGTGGTACTATTCTCCTTCTGCTCCTGGCTCATCTTCCGCGCTGCCCCGCTGTTGTTCAAGATCATGGGCAATACTGGCATCAACGTGGTGACCCGTATTATGGGCCTTATCATGATGTCGCTCGGTATCGAGATAATGGTGGCCGGTATCAAGGGTGTCTTCCCCAGCCTGATGTGAGCCAGGTTTGTTTTATGAAAGCCGGTCCCTGTGACCGGTTTTTTATTGGTTGCTTTTTGCTCAGCCTTTTCTAGAATTGGTCGTTTGTATGAAAATCTAGCGTGACGATGATGCTTTAATGCTGGAAATGCATATGTCAGCTGATTTTTTGACCGCTGAGTGACGATTATCCTGACAATATCTGTTGCAATATCGGAATTGGCAGGGAATTATGCTGGGAGCGGGTTGCAACCCCCTTCATTTTTTAAGTAATGCATGGAATGTTCTTGTTGGAGTAAGGAAATGACTCATAAAAAAACAATGATAAACACACTGCTGATGGCGGCCCTGTTTGGGGGGAGCAATGTGGCTCAGGCTGCCGAAGTCCCGGCGGGAACTAAGCTGGCGGATATCCAGCAACTGGTAAAAGGCAACGGCTCGGAGCCTGCGACCCTTGATCCGCACAAAAGTGATGGCACGATTGAAGCCAATGTCCTGCGTGACCTGTTTGAGGGACTGGTGACGTCCGGTCCCAAAGGGGAAGTGTTGCCAGGCGTTGCCGAGTCTTGGGAGACTAAGGACAACAAGCACTACGTTTTCCACCTGCGCAAAGATGCCAAGTGGTCCAACGGTGACCCTGTCACTGCCCACGATTTTGTTTACGCCTTCCACCGCGCAGTGGATCCCAAGACGGCCTCTCCCTACTCCTGGTATCTGGAGATGCCGACCATCGCCAACGCGACAGATATCATTGCTGGCAAGAAGCCGGTTGATACGCTGGGCGTGAAGGCAACCGATGACTACACCTTCGAGGTACAGCTCGAGAAAGCGATCCCTTACTTTGTCAACATGCTCTCCCACACCACCACCTATCCGGTGCCGAAGAAGGTGATCGAGCAGTTTGGCGAGAAATGGACCCAACCAGGCAATATGGTGGGTAATGGCGCTTATGTGCTGAAAAACTGGGTAGTGAACGAGCGTCTCGATCTTGAGCGCAACAAACACTACTGGAATGATGCCAAGACGGTCATCAACAAGGTAACTTACCTGCCGATCCAGTCCACCAACGCCGAGTTGAGCCGCTATCTGGCCGGTGAGCTGGACCTGACCCACACAACACCAATTGAGCGTTTCAAGCAGCTCAAGAAGGATTACCCGAACGAGTTGAAGGTGACCGGTTTGGTGGCCACCTATTATTACCAGTTTAACTTTAAGAAGAAGCCGTTTGATGATGTACGGGTGCGTACCGCGCTCTCCTACGCTATCAATCGCAACGTGATCGCCGACAAGGTGATGGGCCAGGGCCAAACCCCTGCTTATGGTCTGACCCCGGATTATGTCGATGGCTTCAAGCCAGTGGTCGCCGAGTGGTCGAAGATGACCCAGGCTGAGCGCGATGCCAAGGCAAAATCGTTGCTAGCCGAAGCTGGTTTCGATGCCAGCAAGCCGCTCAAGTTCGAGCTGCTCTACAACACCGATGACAACCACAAGAAAGTAGCGGTCGCCGTTGCCTCCATGTGGAAGAAGCTGGGGGTGGAGGTGAGCCTGGTCAACCAGGAGTGGAAAACCTATCTGGAAACCAAGAAACAGGGGCAGTTTGAAGTGGCTCGTGCTGGTTGGAACGCCGACTACAACGAAGCCTCTTCCATGCTGGATCTGATGCAGACCACCCACGGTACCAACGATGGTAAGTACTCTAACCTGGCTTACGACAAGCTGATGGAGGAGTCTCGCGATCAGGTTGACGATGTGGCTCGTAACAAGCTCTATGCCCAGGCTGAGGCTATTCTTGCAAAGGATATGCCAATCGCCCCTATTTATCAGTACGTTACCCCCCGCATGGTAAAATCCTATGTCGGTGGTTATCCGGACAACCCGCTGGATAACCTCTATACCAAAGATATGTACATCATTGCTCATTGATTTAAAGCAACAAGTCGCATAACAAGCAGGGCCCGCCAGACGGCGGGCCTTTATTACAACCGCGACCATTTGGAAGCAGTTCAGGACAGGTAATGTCTATGTTGAAGTTCATTTTTAAACGGCTATTGGAAGCGATCCCGACTCTGCTGGTCTTGATCACCGTCTCCTTCTTCATGATGCGTTTCGCCCCGGGTAATCCCTTTACCAGCGAGCGTTCACTCCCCCCTGAAGTCATGGCCAATATCGAAGCCAAGTACGGATTCGACAAACCCATTGGCGTGCAATATCTCACCTACCTGGGCAACCTGGTACAGGGGGATTTGGGCCCCTCTTTCAAATACAAGGATTTCACCGTCAACGATTTGGTGAGCCAGGCGCTGCCTGTTTCCGCCAAGATCGGGACCACAGCCTTCTTCTTCGCCGTGCTGCTGGGGGTCACCTTTGGCACCATAGCAGCACTGAAACAGAACACCCTCATCGACTATGTACTGATGTCGTCGGCCATGGCCGGAGTGGTGATCCCGGGCTTTGTACTGGCGCCCTTGCTGGTGCTGTTTTTCAGTATTCATCTTGGCTGGTTTCCTGCCGGTGGTTGGCAGGGTGGTGGCATCCAGTTCATGGTGTTGCCGGTGTTCGGCATGATGATGTACTACATCTCTGCCATCTCGCGGATCATGCGGGGCAGCATGATCGAGACCATGAACTCCAACTTCATCCGTACCGCCCGTGCCAAGGGCTTGCCGCTGCGCCACATCATCCTGAAACACGCGCTGCGTCCGGCCATGCTGCCGGTGGTCTCCTATCTGGGGCCCGCCTTTGTCGGCATTATCACCGGATCCGTGGTGATCGAGACCATCTTCGGCCTGCCGGGGATCGGTCAGTTGTTCGTCAACGGAGCCCTTAACCGTGATTACTCCATGGTGCTCGGTCTGACCATTCTGGTCGGCGCCCTCACCATCACCTTTAACGCAGTGGTCGATATTCTCTACGCCTTTATCGATCCCAAGATCCGTTACTAATTCGGGAGTGCATCATGGTTGTTTCAACTGAAAAACGCGAAGCCGTGGAGGCGTTCGCGCAAAAAGTAGAGGTGGTGGAGGGGCGCTCCCTGTGGAAGGATGCCCGTCGCCGTTTCCTGCGCAACAAGGCGGCTCTTACCAGCCTGATCATTTTGAGCATCATTGGTCTGGCGGTCATTTTTGGCCCCCATTTGTCCCAATATACCTTTGATGATCCGGACTGGGGCGCCATGCAGTCGCCGCCAGATATGGAAGCGGGTCACTACTTCGGCACCGACAGCCTGGGGCGAGATCTGTTCGTGCGCACCCTGTTGGGCGGTCGCATCTCCCTGATGGTTGGCATCATGGGGGCCATGGTGGCGGTCATCATCGGTACTCTCTATGGTGCGGCCTCCGGCTTTATCGGCGGTCGGGTAGACAGTCTGATGATGCGGGTACTGGAGATCCTCAACGCCTTCCCTTTCATGTTCTTCGTCATCATGCTGGTTACCTTCTTTGGCCGCAATCTGGCGCTCATCTTTCTCGCTATCGGGGCGGTGAGTTGGCTCGACATGGCGCGTATCGTGCGCGGCCAGACCCTCAGCCTCAAGAGCAAGGAGTTTATCGAGGCGGCCCACGTCTGCGGCGTCTCCAAGTGGAAGATCATCACCCGTCACATCGTACCCAACGTGCTGGGGATCGTGGCGGTCTACGCCACCCTGCTGGTGCCCGGGATGATCATGTTTGAATCCTTCCTGAGCTTCCTTGGCCTGGGCGTGCAAGAGCCCATGACCAGCTGGGGTGCTCTGCTGGATGAAGGCTCCAAGTCGATGGAAGTGGCCATCTGGCAACTCCTGTTCCCCGCCGGTTTCATGGTGGTGACCCTGTTCTGTTTCAACTTCCTCGGGGATGGTCTGCGTGATGCCCTCGATCCGAAGGATCGCTAATCAAGGCGGCAAGTGGCTGCCCGCAAGAGCGCAGCCATCCATCGCTGACAGCGAATCGGATTGACAGGAAAACGTCACGAAAGATCGATAAGGAGTTTTTATGAAATTACTGGATGTAAAAGATCTGCGGGTCGAGTTCAAGACCCCGGACGGCAATGTTGTGGCGGTCAACGACCTCAACTTCTCCCTCGCTGCGGGCGAGACTCTGGGCATCGTTGGCGAGTCCGGCTCTGGCAAATCGCAAACCGCGTTTGCCATCATGGGCTTGCTGGCCAAGAACGGCGTGATCACCGGTTCCGCCAAATTTCAGGGCGAAGAGATCCTCAACCTGCCGGAGTCCAAGCTCAACAAGATCCGCTCCGAGAAGATCGCCATGATCTTCCAGGACCCCATGACCTCGCTCAACCCCTACATGAAGGTGCAGGATCAGCTGATGGAAGTGTTGATGTTGCATAAGGGCGTCAGCAAGGCGGAAGCGTTCGAAGAGTCGGTACGGATGCTCGATGCGGTGAAGATCCCCGAAGCACGCAAGCGGATGGGCATGTATCCCCACGAATTCTCCGGCGGCATGCGTCAGCGGGTGATGATCGCCATGGCGCTGCTCTGTCGGCCGCAACTGCTGATCGCCGACGAACCGACCACCGCGCTCGACGTGACCGTACAGGCCCAGATCATGACTCTGATGAACGAGCTCAAGCGCGAGTTCAACACCGCCATCATCATGATCACCCATGACCTTGGCGTGGTCGCCGGTATCTGCAACAAGGTGCTGGTGATGTATGCCGGTCGTACCATGGAGTACGGCAAGGTAGACGATATCTTCTATCGCCCGAGCCACCCCTACACCGAAGGCCTCCTGCGCGCCATTCCTCGTCTCGATACCGAAGGGGAAGTGCTGCCCACCATCCCGGGCAATCCGCCCAACCTGCTGCGTCTGCCGACCGGCTGCCCCTTCCAGGAGCGTTGCCACCGTGTCAGCGAGATTTGCGGCCAGCAGTCACCGATCCTGACCCCCTTCAACGACGGTCGGGAGCGTGCTTGCCACTGGGTTTCGGATGCCATGAACAAGGGGGCCAACTAAATGGGTGCCGACAAAAAATTGCTGTTGGAAGTGTCTGACCTCAAGGTGCACTTCAGTATCAAGAGTGGCAAGGCGTGGCCTTGGGCCAAGCCATCCGATTTGAAGGCGGTCGATGGTGTTACCCTGCGCCTCTATGAGGGGGAAACCCTCGGGGTGGTGGGGGAGTCCGGCTGCGGCAAATCGACCTTCGCCCGCGCCATCATCGGTCTGGTGCCGGCTACGGCGGGCAAGGTGGTGTGGCTGGGTGATGATCTCACCAAGCTCGATCAGAATGCCCTGCGCGAGAAGCGCAAAGAGATCCAGATGATCTTCCAGGACCCGCTGGCTTCTCTGAACCCGCGCATGACTATCGGCGACATCATTGCCGAGCCGCTCATCACCTTCTATCCCAACCTGCCACGGGAAGAGGTGAAGGAGAAGGTACGCGCCATGATGAGCAAGGTGGGGCTCTTGCCCAACCTGGTCAACCGCTATCCCCACGAGTTCTCTGGCGGTCAGTGCCAGCGGATCGGGATTGCCCGGGCGCTGATCCTCGAGCCCAAGATGATCATCTGCGACGAGCCGGTCTCGGCGCTTGACGTCTCCATTCAGGCGCAGGTGGTCAACCTGCTCAAATCCCTGCAAAAGGAGATGGGGTTGTCGCTTATCTTCATCGCCCACGATCTGTCGGTGGTCAAGCATATCTCCGATCGGGTGCTGGTTATGTATCTGGGCAACGCCGTTGAGTTGGGGACCCGCAAGGAGATCTTCGCTAATCCGCTGCACCCCTACACCAAGGCGCTGATGTCTGCGGTGCCGATCCCGGACCCTGAGCTGGAGCGCAACAAGGTGATACAGATCCTGGAGGGGGACTTGCCATCGCCGATGAATCCGCCGTCAGGCTGCGTGTTCCGCACCCGCTGCCCGGTGGCTGGCCCCGAGTGTGCCAAGACCCGCCCTGTGCTGGAGGGGAACTTCGATCACGCGGTCTCCTGCCTCAAGGTCGACCCGCTCTGATGGGGATGTGTTGAACCTGTTTGCGGGGCTCCTTGATAGGGCCCCGATTTATTTTTGACGGTAGTGAAGATGCCTCTTGGCGTTATCTTTTTCCGCTGCTACTATCCGCGCAACAAGGGGAGTAACTTCTCGCCGGTTTGTCGTCATTACGGTGCATCCATTGAGATGTACCCGGCAGCCGGGCAGTCGATGAAAATTGGCTGTAAGTGAGACCTTGCCGAGAGGCAAGGTGTATCTGCTCTAAACGCAAACCCACGCCTCTCGGTCGTGGGTTTTGTCGTTTTTGGGAGAAGTGAATATGGGTGAATGGTGGATGTGGACCGGTTTCTTCAGCATAGTGCTGGTCCTGTTATGGATTGACATACGCTTTGTCGGTGGCGGCAAGTCACACAAGGTGTCCCTCAAAGAGGCGGGTGTCTGGTCCCTCATCTGGGTCAGCGTGGCGCTGCTCTTCAACCTGGCCATCTGGCTCTGGCTGGATCACAGCGCAGGCCGTGAGATTGCCAACCAGAAGGGACTGGAGTTCCTCACCGGCTACCTCATCGAGAAAGCGCTGGCGGTGGACAACGTCTTCGTCTGGCTGATGCTGTTCGGCTACTTTGCCATTCCGGCCGAGCTACAGCGCCGGGTGCTGCTGTACGGGGTACTGGGTGCCATCGTGATGCGTGCCGGTATGGTGTTCGCGGGCAGCTGGCTCATCGAGCAGTTCCACTGGATCCTCTATCTGTTTGGCGCTTTCTTGCTGCTGACTGGTGCCAAAATGCTGTGGGCGGCCGACAAGGAGCCTGATCTCGCCAATAACCCGCTGCTGGGCTGGATGCGCCGTCGTTTCAAGGTGACCGAGACCCTGGAAGGGGAGAAGTTCTTCGTCTGGCGTGACGGTGTGCGCTATGCCACCCCGCTGCTGCTCATTCTGGTGCTGGTGGAGGTGAGCGATCTCATCTTCGCGGTGGACAGTATCCCGGCCATCTTCGCCGTGACCACGGATCCCTTCATCGTGCTGACCTCCAATATCTTCGCCATCATGGGTCTACGTGCCATGTACTTCCTGCTGGCCGGTGTGGCTGATCGCTTCGCCCTGCTCAAATACGGTCTGGCGCTGATCCTGATGTTTATCGGGGTCAAGATGCTGCTGCTGGATATCTTCAAAATCCCGACCGGCATTGCGCTGGGTGTAGTTGCGTTGATCTTGCTGGCATCCATGGGGCTGAGTCTGTTTGTGACTCGTAAAAAGGCTGCTTGAAGGGCTCTCCTGCAACTCAGTTAAGAGAATTTGAGTCCCAATCCGCGAGGTATGAAGTCTAAAGCGTGAGGGAGGCATCATGCCTCCCTCTTTTATGGTTGCATGCCAGCCAGGGTACCGATTGGGGGCGAATTAACTCTGTAATCATGGGGTTGTGTTGAATATTCAACATGTCGAGTAGTGAGCTGCAAATATGCTTCACTGACTGGATTTATGCGTGAAGGTGCTGTGAATCGTCTCAATGTGGATCTGTCCAGCTCTCTCTGAGTGAGATCGTATTGGATAGGGTGGATTTGTTCCTGCTGGCCTCTATTATGTGACTCAGCCTCTTTGACAGGCGCAGACGGTTGGGCGCCTACTGCAACCAGATGGCGGATAACACTTGTTAGGGAAAGAGCATGGTCAATCTTGAGTTACGTTTGCCACCACCGCTGATCTTTCTGCTCTGTGCCGGGGCCATGTGGTGGCTAAG
Organism: Aeromonas sp.; assembly: GCF_050633025.1. Lineage (GTDB taxonomy): Bacteria > Pseudomonadota > Gammaproteobacteria > Enterobacterales > Aeromonadaceae > Aeromonas. The sequence goes on along the minus strand of NZ_JBODRQ010000004.1, from coordinate 20,064 downwards.
AGGGGAGAGCCAGCCCGGCATCTGGGTAATGACGCTGATGGCTATGCTGGTCGTGGCGGGGGGCATCATGGGCTTTGGTGCCCTGCAACGGTTTCGCCACCACCAGACCACGGTCAGCCCCACCAAACCTCAGCACACCAGTCGTCTGGTGACCTGTGGCGTCTATCGTGTCAGTCGCAATCCCATGTATCTGGGGCTGCTCTGCTGGCTGGCTGCCTGGGGCTGTTATCTCGGTGGAAGTTGGGTCTGGGTTGGGCCAATCGTGCTGGTGGCCTGGCTGACTCGCTTTCAGATCATGCCGGAGGAGCGGCTGCTGCGTGCCCGTTTCGGAGATGAGTATGTGGCGTATTGCCAGCGCGTTCGCCGTTGGTGCTGACTTGCTGTGATCTGCGTGATCTGCGTGATCTGCGTGATCTGCGTGATCTGCGTGATCTGCGTGAGCTGAGAGATAAGTCGGGTCAGCGGTGCTGGATAAAGAGAACCCCGGGCGGGCCCGGGGTTCTCGAGGGGCTAGTTAGAAAAAATCGCCCTTCTCGTCCTTGGTGGGTTCGAGGCTCCAGCCGGTGGCATCGCTGCTGCTGGCAATCTGTCCCTTCTCCTTCCACAGCTTGATCTTGAGGCGCAGGTTGTTGGCCGAGTCGGCGTTCTTCACCGCCTCTTCTTCCTCAATTACCCCTTCCACCACCAGATCGAACAGGGCGCTGTCGAAGGTGACCATGCCGAGGGCCTTGGATTTTTCCATCACCTCTTTGAGGCCGCCAAATTCGCCGCGCTTGATCATGTCGCGGATGGTGTGGGTGCCGAGCATGATCTCCACCGCGGCCCGGCGACCGCCATCGGTGGTTTTCACCAGCCGCTGGGAGACAAAGGCCTTGAGGTTGTTGCCCAGATCGTTGAGCAGTTGGGGCCGTCGCTCCTCTGGGAAGAAGTTGATGATGCGATCCAGCGCCTGGTTGGCGTTGTTGGCGTGCAGGGTGGAGATGGCCAGATGCCCTGTTTCGGAGAAGGCCAGCGCATGCTCCATGGTCTCGCGATCGCGGATTTCACCGATGAGGATCACGTCCGGTGCCTGACGCAGGGTGTTTTTCAGCGCGGCGTGGAAGCTGCGGGTATCGACCCCCACCTCCCGCTGGTTGATGATGCTCTTGCGGTGGCGGTGAACGAACTCCACCGGATCCTCGATGGTGATGATGTGGCCGCCGCTGTTGCGGTTGCGATGGTCGATCAGCGCAGCCAGCGAGGTGGATTTACCCGAGCCGGTACCGCCGACAAACAGTACCAGACCCCGTTTCTCCATGATGGTGTCGAGCAGCACGGGCGGGAGTTTCAGGTCTTCAAAGCGGGGGATTTCGGTCTTGATGTTGCGGGCCACCAGGGAGACTTCGTTGCGCTGCTTGAAGATGTTGACCCGAAAGCGGCCGATCTGGGGCAGGGAGATGGCGAGGTTCATCTCCAGCTCCTTGTCAAACTGCAGTTTCTGCTCGCCATCCATGATCTCGGCGGCGATCCGCGCCACTTCACCCGGCTCCAGCGGCGTTTCGTTGAGGGGGCGCAGGCCGCCGTTAAACTTGGCGCAGGGGGGCGCGCCGGTCGACAGATAGAGGTCTGAGCCATCCTGCTTGGCCAGGATCTGTAACATGTCTCGCAATTCCATTTTTTTGCCTCGTCGATCAATGAGATGCCATGAGCGGGATGATATTGAGTGTACAGCCTCAGGCGCCGGTCAGTTTCTCGCGAAAGACAAAAAAGACCGCACCGAGAATGCAGAGCCCTGCCCAGAGATAGTCCCATTTCAGATCTTCCTTGAGATAGAAGATAGAGAAGGGGACGAATACGGTGAGGGTGATCACTTCTTGCAGGATTTTCAGTTGCCCCACACTCATCACTGTGTGGCCGATGCGGTTGGCGGGCACTTGCAGCAGGTATTCGAACAGGGCGATACCCCAGCTCACCAGGGCGGCAATGATCCAGGGTTTATGGTTCATGCTCTTGAGGTGAGCGTACCAGGCGAAGGTCATAAAGACGTTGCTGCACAGCAGCAGACCGATACTGGCGAAAATCGGGTTCATAGGGTTCTCCTTGAAAATCCGGCGCATTTTATCCCTGAACCACCGGTTTTCATACGTGGTATGAGAGGGTATTTTAAACGATGGGTCTGCTATTTCTCTCGCGCTTCCAACCATGGCTACCGAGCGTTGGGCACTCTGTCGCAAGCATGGCAGAGAGGGGAAATGGAAGGTATCAGCCTGTGGTTGTGGCGGATATTCCGGTGCATGGCACACTCTGATCATTTGCCCAGGCGATGTAGTAAATCGCGTCCATTGCCCTGGTAACCTTGACCTTGGGTGGCAAGCCACTGTTATCATGCCCTTTTCCTGCTTCTCCCCTGCGCTGCAATCGGGTCGGGGATGAAGCCTTGTTATTGTCGGGGATCATCCTTGTACCTCTCCCTTATCTCCCGCCAGCAGCGCTGGCAGCGGCGCTGGCTCTGTGGCCTGACGCTGCTGACCCTGCTGCTGTTTCTCTTCTCCCTCGTCTGGGGGGAGTTTGTGTTGCTGCCCTGGCAGCCCCTTGGCGATCTCGAACAGCGCATCCTGCTGGAGCTGCGCCTGCCGCGCGCCTTGCTGGCCCTCTTGGCTGGCGCAGCCCTTGCCTGTGGCGGCGCCGTATTGCAGGTGATGCTGCACAATCCGGTGGCGGAGCCCGGGCTGCTTGGCGTCTCGAGCGGAGCAGGACTGGCTGCCATGGTGGCGATGGCGGTGGCCAAGTTCCTCGGCCTCTATCTGCCCGGCTGGGGGCTGTCGCTGGCGGCCTTCGGTGGCGCCCTGCTGGTGACCATGTTGCTCATTCGGCTGGCTCGTCGGGCGCGTCTCGGTCATGCCCGCTTGCTGTTGTTTGGCGTCGCCATCGGTATTCTCACCAATGCCGCCATGACCTGGCTGATGTACTTTGCCGACGATGGCTCTTTGCGTGAATTCATGTTCTGGATGATGGGCAGCCTCTCCTATGGCAGCCAGCAGTTTGCCTGGTGGTGGCTGGTGCTGCCGCTCACCCTGGGCTGGCTCTGCTGGCAGGGCAAGGCGCTGCAACAGTTGTTGTTGGGGGAGACCCAGGCCCGCCTGATGGGGATGGATGTCGACAAGATGCGGGTGCGGTTGGTGCTGGCGGTCTGTCTGCTGACCGGTGTGGCGGTGTCGTTGTGTGGTGTGATCGGTTTTGTCGGGCTGGTAGTGCCCCATCTGCTGCGGCTTTGCGGTGGCAGCGATCAGCGCTTTCTGCTGCCTGCCTCGGCGCTTGGCGGCGGGGCCCTGCTGCTGGCGGCCGATCTGGTTGCTCGATCCACCCTGAGCGCGGGGGAGTTGCCTATCGGGGTCATTACTGCCTCGGTGGGGGCGCCGCTCTTTATCTATCTGCTATTGAGGCAAACTGCTGATGGTTCTGCATGATTTGGTCGGGGCGCGCAGTCTCCTTGTTTACCCGTTGTTGAGGCAAGATGCCGATGTCACCCGCTGATCCCATGCCGGTTGCTTCTCGTGCTGCTGCGCCGCTGCTGGAGGCGCACGCACTCGCCATTGCTGGACGGCTCTCTCCCCTAGATATCCGCTGGTATGGCGGCCAACTGGTGGCGCTGCTTGGCCCCAATGGCAGTGGCAAGTCGACCCTGCTCGGGGCGTTGGCAGGGATCTTGCCCGCCGAAGGCACAGTGCTGCTGGGGGGGGAAGTGCTCACTGACCTGAGCTGGCCCGAGCTTGCCAAGCGGCGCGCCATGCTGCCCCAGCGTCAGCCGCAGCTGTTTCATATCCCGGTGTTTCAGGTACTGAGCCTGGGGCTTGATGAGACGGTTGCGCCCGCCAGACAGAACGAGGCGATAAACGCGCTGTGCGACGCGCTGGAGCTGGAAGCCTTGCTGGCCAGGGACTTCAGCCGGTTGTCGGGGGGCGAGCAGCAGCGGGTGCTGATTGCCCGCACCCTGCTGCAGGTGTGGCCGAGCCTCAATCCGACCGGCAAGGTGCTGCTGCTGGACGAGCCGCTGGCGGGGCTCGACCTGCATCATCAGCTGGCGCTATTGCGGTTGCTGAAAACCCTCGCCGCTCAGGGTTTACTCGTGGTGCTCGCCATCCACGATATCAATCTTGCTATCGACTGGGCCGACCGCATCCTCTGTCTGCAAGGGGGGGCTGTGGTACGTGAAGGGGGTGTCGAGCTGGTGGATGAGGCGCTGCTGGCGCAGGTGTTCCAGATCCGCACCGACCGTATCGAAGCGGCTGGGCGCGTGTGGTTTATGCCGACCCTCTAACAAGAGTTGGCAACCACTCACAGGTAAAGCAAAGGGCCGGATATCACGGATATCCGGCCCTTGCTACATCTGGGTAATGCGGGGTCAGCGAGCCTGTTTGCTCAGGCGCACCTGCGCCGCCTCTGCCAGCATCGCCAGCAGGTTTCGGTGTCGCTCCACGCAAAAGAGACAGGCATCGGTGATGCTCTGGCCGAAGGGTGATGTCGCAGTCGTTACCGCAGATTTGCTTTGTTCAACCGCACCTGCGCCGCTTCTGCCAGCATCGCCAGCAGGGTTTCGGTATCGTTCCATGACAGGCAGGCATCGGTGATGCTCTGGCCAAAGGTGGCGGCGCAGCCGTTCTCCACATCCTGACGCCCTTCCACCAGGAAGCTCTCGGCCATGATGCCGGCGATGCCGGTACGACCGCGGCGCAGCTGATCGCAGATATCTTGCGCCACCAGCATCTGACGACGGTGATCCTTCATGCTGTTGCCGTGGCTGAAATCGACCACCAGACGCTCCGGCAGCCCCACATCGGCCAGCGCTTCACACGCTTCATCGACACTGGCGGTGTCGTAGTTGGGTCGGTGGCCGCCACGCAGGATCACATGACCAAAGGGGTTACCGGCGGTGCGGTAGATGGTCATCTTGCCGTCTTTGTCCGGCGAATAGAAGATGTGGCTGTGACGGGCGGCGCGCACCGCATCGATGGCGATGCGGGTATTGCCGTCGGTGCCGTTCTTGAAGCCGACCGGGCAGGAGAGAGCCGAGGCCATCTCGCGGTGTACCTGGGATTCGGTGGTACGTGCGCCGATGGCGCCCCAGGTGATGAGATCGCTAATATACTGGCCGGTCACCATATCGAGGAATTCGGTGGCGGTGGGCATGCCGATCTCGTTGATGTCGACCAGCAGTTTGCGCGCCAGTTTCAGCCCTTCGTTGACATCGAAACTGCCATCGAGGCGCGGATCATTGATCAGCCCTTTCCAGCCGACGATGGTGCGCGGCTTCTCGAAGTAGGTGCGCATCACGATGCAGAGGCTCTCTTTATACTGCTCGCGCAGGGCGTTGAGGCGCTGGGCGTATTCGCGGGCTGCCGCGGGATCGTGGATGGAGCAGGGGCCGACAATGACCAGCAGGCGCTGATCGTCTCCGGCCAGAATGGCTTCCACTTCGCGACGGGCATCCAGCAGATTCTGGGCAATGGCATCGGTGATCGGAAACGCGTTTGCAAGCTCGCTCGGAGTGATCAGTGACTCCAGGCGACGGGTGCGCAATTCATCTGTGTGAATGGACATACAACTCAAGTCTCGAGTGGGTGGTGTCAGCCGCAAGGGGCGAAAAAGCAAAGAGATAAAATAAAGCAAAAGTCCCCTGATTGAAACCTTGGGGGGCTCTGATAGGATGTGAGGCCAAAATTCATTCCAAATAAGGTAGATAGCGTGGCAAAGCCAGGAGCAACCGGGGTCACTCGCATCATCAACGCAACCGGTTACAGCATGAAAGGGCTCAAGTCAGCCTGGATTAACGAGGCGGCGTTTCGGCAGGAGCTGATGCTGATCCTGTTGCTGATGCCGCTGGCCTTCTGGATTGGCGATTCCCTCAACCAGATCCTGCTGCTTATCGTCATCAGCTGGCTGGTGGTGATCGTCGAGATCCTCAACTCCGCCATTGAAGCTGTGGTAGACAGGGTTGGCTCCGAGCATCATGAGCTCTCCGGTCGCGCCAAGGATTTGGGCTCTGCCGCCGTCTTTATCGCGCTGGCCCTGAACGCCCTGGTATGGGGTGTGCTGGTGGGCCGCAACCTGTTGGGGTGGTGGTAAGCCATCACGCTGCTTTGAGGTTCTGTTTTATAAAACAGCCCGTCATCACGACGGGCTTTTTGCTGCGCAGATAAGGGTCTATCAGTGGAGGATGCGGGCGCGGATGGTGCCGTTGATCTCCTTGAGCTTGGCGAGCGCCTTCTCGCTGTGCTCGGTCTCCACGTCGATCACCACGTAACCGATATGGCTGCTGGTCTGCAGGTATTGACCGGCGATGTTGATCCCCTCTTCGGCGAAGATCTGGTTGATCTGGTTCATCACCCCCGGCTGGTTGCGGTGAATGTGCAGCAGGCGGCTGGAGCCCTTGTGGCTTGGCAGCGACACCTCCGGGAAGTTGACTGCGGAGAGGGTGGAGCCGTTGTCGGAGTATTTGACCAGCTTGTTGGCCACTTCCAGCCCGATGTTCTCCTGCGCTTCATGGGTGGTGCCACCGATGTGCGGGGTCAGGATGACGTTCTCCAGGCCACGCAGCGGGCTTTGGAACTCCTCGTCATTGGACTTGGGCTCGACCGGGAAGACGTCGATAGCGGCGCCGGCGATATGGCCGCTCTTGATGACGTCAGCCAGCGCATCGATATCCACCACGGTACCGCGGGCGGCGTTGATGAAGATGGCGCCCGGTTTCATCATCCGCAGCTGCTCGGCACCGATCATGTTCTTGGTGGAGGCGGTCTCCGGTACGTGCAGGCTGATGACGTCAGACATATTGAGCAGCTCGACCATGCTTGGCACCTGGATGGCGTTACCCAGCGAGAGCTTGTTCTCGATATCGTAGTAATAAACCTTCATGCCGATGCTCTCGGCGATGATGCCAAGCTGGGTACCGATGTGGCCGTAGCCGATGATGCCGAGCTTCTTGCCGCGTGCTTCCACCGAGCGGTTGGCCAGTTTTTCCCACACGCCGCGATGGCACTTGGCGTTTTTCTCGGGGATGCCGCGCAGCAGCAGCAGGATCTCACCCAGTACCAGCTCGGCGACCGAACGGGTGTTGGAGAAGGGGGCGTTGAAGACCGGAATACCGCGGATCTGGGCCGCTTCCAGCTCGACCTGGTTGGTACCGATACAGAAGCAGCCGATGGCGACCAGCTTGTTGGCGGCATCGAGGACTTTCTCGGTGATCTGGGTGCGGGAGCGCAGCCCGATGAAATGGACGTCGCGGATCTGCTCGATCAGCTCCTCTTCGGAGAGCGAGGTCTTGAGATACTCCACACTGGTGTAACCAGCGGCACGAAAGGTCTCTACGGTGTTGGGGTGAACCCCCTCCAGCAGCAGAACCTTGATTTTATCCTTGTCCAACGAAAACTTGGCAGTCATGACGATCCCTCTGTATGTGCAAACGTAAGTGCAGACTTGGTGTGCGAAGAAAACCGTAAAGTAGCAAAAACGTTTGGGAGAGGGAATATTTGTGACGAAAGTCAAATTCTTTGAAGTTATCAACGAATGTTGTAAACATCCGTATGCAACTTGTTGAGGGATAAATAAAAACGGCGCCATCAGGCGCCGTCATTAATTCACAGTGCAATGTTTGGGTCAGAATTTCATCCCGGGGCTCAATCAACGCCGCTGCTGCGTCAGGGCTGGCAGAGTGGCGCTGGCGGGCGAGGGAGGATGTCGCTGCACTGTGCTGCCGGTGTCGGGATTACTGGGTAATCACGCCGTCCGGTGTACCGATCAGGACCACATCGGCGCCGCGGGCGGCGAACAGGCCGTTGGTGACCACACCAACGATGGCGTTCAGTCGCACTTCCAGCGCCTTGGCGTCGGTAATGGCCATGTCTTTCACATCCAGAATGTGGTTGCCGTTGTCGGTGACCACCCCTTCACGCCACACCGGGTTGCCACCCAGTTTGCGGATTTCGCGGGCCACGTATTCGCGGGCCATCGGGATCACTTCCACCGGCAGCGGGAACTGGCCCAGCACGTCGACGGTCTTGGTGTTGTCGATGATGCAGATGAACTTGTCTGCGACGGCGGCAACGATCTTCTCGCGGGTCAGGGCTGCGCCACCGCCCTTGATCATGTCGCGGGTTGCGTTGATCTCGTCGGCGCCATCCACATAGACGGAGAGGGCGTCGATCTCGTTGAGATCATACACTGTAATGCCGAAGCCCTTGAGGCGCTCGGTAGAGGCCACGGAGCTGGATACCGCCCCCTTGATCTCGTCCTTCATGGTCGCCAGCGCGTCGATAAAGTGGTTGACGGTAGAGCCGGTGCCCACCCCGACGATGGTGCCGGGAACCACATACTTGAGCGCAGCCCAACCGGCCGCCTTCTTCATTTCATCTTGAGTCATGATCGTTCCTTAAGAAAAAAGCGGGCGCATTATATCCAACCCGGTACCCCGTCGCGACCTTGTTGCTCACGTTCCGGGGCAAAAAGAGGGACTTTGTAAATCGTTTGCCTGTTTATTCTGCGTTTGCGCGCACAAAGCCGGGGCAGCCGGCCAAAAATAGCCTATTCAAAGCGCCAGCAGTGGCTCGGGGTGATGATCTGGGGCAGCGGCACATCCCACTCCTCTTGAGGGACCGCATCCACCTGCTGGCAGTCGTGGGCAATGCCGAGTGGCTTGGGGCCCAGCTTGTGCTCATGCCAGATGGCGAGAGTGCGATCGTAGTAGCCGCCCCCCATGCCAAGGCGATTACCCTGAGCATCGAAGGCGACCAGCGGGGTGCAGATAAGATCGAGCGTGCTGTGGGGCACCACCTGTAGGATATCCAGCTCCGGCTCTTCGATGCCGAAGCGGTTGCGCACCATGGGGCTGGTGGCGATATAGCGCAAAAAGAGCAGGTGACCCGGGGTAAAGGGGTGGAGCACCGGCAGGTAGACCTCTTTGTGCTGGGCCCACAGCCAGTGGATGGTGGGCAAGGGATTGATCTCCCCATCATTGGCCAGATAGAGGGCAATGCGCTTGGCGGCGAGGATCTCGGGGTGTTGCTTGAACTGGGCCAGCAGCTGTTGGGCTGCCTGCTGTTGTTCGAGCGGACTAAGGCTCTTTCTGCGTTGACGAACCAGTTGGCGAAGAGATTGACGTTCGGGCTGGGATTCTTGCATGGGGAACCTCCGGGCTGACTGCAATGGACGGCAGGGCGCACATGGCCCTTACCTTAACATATTCTCTTGTGGGGACGGGGTGAAAAGCGGGTATCGGCGAGGGCCGGCACCCGCAGGATCAACGCTGGCGCATCTGGTGTTTGACAAAGACAGCGACCAGCGCGGCCAGTGCCAGCGCCATCGGGTAGAAACTCATACTCACCACGGCTAGCGGCGAGAGGGCGAAGATGGATCCCAGCAGCAGCGCCTGTGCGCCCCAGGGGATGAGACCCTGGATCACGCAGGAGAAGATATCCAGCATAGAGGCGGCGCGGCGCGGGGTGACACCGTGGTGTTCGGCCAGATCCCGGGCTACCTTGCTGGCGACGATAATAGCCACAGTGTTGTTGGCGGTGCAGAGGTTGGTGAGGCTCACCACCCCGGCGATGCCGAGCTCCGCCGCTTTCTCGTTCTGTTCACCATTGTGCTCGCGAGTGAAACAGGCAATCAGGGCGCTGATGCGCTCGCTGATCCAGGCCAGTCCCCCCTGACGCTCCATCAGTGCGCCGAGACCGCCGATCAGCATGGAGAGCAGGAAGATCTCCTGCATGCCGGTAAAGCCCTGATAGATATCCTTGCTGAACTGACCGATGGCATAGCCGTTGATCATGCCCACCGCACCGGCGGCCAGAATACCGATCCCCAGCACCACAAACACATTCACCCCGGCGAGCGCCAGTCCAAGAATGAGCAGATAGGGCATCACCTTGAACAGCTCGATGGCGCTGCCGCTGGCAGGGGATTCACCCACTGAGCCCAGGGTCAGATAGAGCAGGATCACCGCGATGGCGGCAGGGGCCGCAATCTTGAAGTTCTCGCGGAACTTGTCCTTCATCTCGCACCCCTGACTGCGGGTGGCTGCTATGGTTGTGTCTGAGATGATGGAGATGTTATCGCCAAACATGGCGCCGGAGAGAATGGTGCCTGCCATCAGCACCGGATCGATACTGGCCGCCTGCGCCACGCCCAGCGCGACCGGCGCCACGGCACCTATGGTGCCCATGGAGGTGCCCATGGCAGTGGCAATAAAGGCAGAGATGAGGAACAGCCCGGGCAACAGCGCCCAGCCGGGGATGAGCGACAGGCCCAGCACCACAGTAGCATCAACCCCGCCGGTGGCCTTGACCACACTGGCAAAGGCCCCCGCCAGCAGATAGATAAGGCACATCGCCATGATATTGTTGTGGCCGACCCCCTTGAAGAAGGTCTCAAGGTTGCTATTGAAGCCCTCTTTGCCGAGCAGCAGAGCGAGCATCACCGCAGGCAGGGCTGCAACCGGAGCGGGTAGCTGATAGAAGGCGAATTCGACCCCCTGCAGGGTCAGCCAGGTACCGGTACCGATAAAGAGTGCGAGAAAAACCAAGAGTGGCAGCAAGGCCCTGGCACTGGGTTGAGTCTGGATCATGTGTTCCTCTGAAATTGAACAATGACCTCCTGTCATAAACTGCTTTGTACCTGTATCGGATAGGGATAGGGGGAAAACAGGGCGGGCATCCTGCCGCATCGGGGGGCCCACAGTAGTGAGTCAACCTCGCTTGGTCAAGATAGACGTCCAGACGGATGGGTATTTTTGTTTTTCGATTTTGAATGTGTGATTAAATCCGTTAAATATTCTGATTTATTAAATTTTTTCGTTTATATGTCGATGCTGGACGGCAGAGCAGAGCGCACTTTTCAAATCCGGCGCAGGCTGGTAAAACGGTCTCTTTCCATAATTAAAAGAGATGAGAGGGTGGAGATGGACAATCCGATCCGTGTGGCCGTGATGGGCTGTAATGGTCGTATGGGCAAGGTGCTGCTGGAGGCCATCACCAACACCAACGGCGTGGTGGTTGGTGCTGCGCTGGAGCGGCCAGGCTCGGCGGTGATCGGTCTTGATGCCGGTGAGCTGGGCGGGCTGGGCCATCTGGGTGTGGCCATCAGTGACAGTCTTGACAAGGTGCGCGACGAGTTTGATCTCATCATCGACTTCACCCGTCCCGAGGTGACGCTGGCCAATCTGGCCTTTGCGCTTGCCCACAATAAGCAGATGGTGATTGGTACCACCGGTTTTGACGATGCAGGCAAGGCCGCCCTGAAAGAGGCGGGCAAGCAGATCGGTATCGTGTTCGCCTCCAACTACTCGGTCGGGGTCAACCTGGTGTTCAAGTTGTTGGAGCAGGCCGCCAAGGTGATGGGGGATTATACCGACATCGAGATCATCGAAGGCCACCATCGCCACAAGGTGGATGCGCCATCCGGTACTGCGCTCTCCATGGGTGAAGTGGTCGCCAAAACGCTAGGCCGCGATCTCAAGGAGTGCGCCGTCTATGGTCGCGAGGGGATCACTGGCGAACGGGATCGCAATACTATCGGCTTTGCCACCATTCGCGCCGGCGATCTGGTGGGGGAGCATACCGTCATGTTTGCCGATATCGGCGAGCGGGTGGAGATCAGCCACAAGGCCTCCAGCCGCCTGACCTTCGCCAACGGTGCTGTGCGGGCGGGCAAGTGGCTTGGTCAGCAGGGTGCCGGTCTTTATGACATGCAGGATGTGCTCAATCTCAAGTGATGCCTCTGAGCGGCACTTTCGTACTACTGCTACCCCAGTGAAAAACCCCGGCTTGCCGGGGTTTTTGCTGTCAATCAGCCGGTTTTTTGTGTAAAAAGGCACGCAGCCTGCGATTTTTATCCGAATGCCTTATAAAGTACACTATTGCGTTATCCACCAGATTTTCCTTTCCTGAATGTCATCACCTGGTAACAGATTTGAGCATCTTTATAGCTGACGAAGCCATTTTTTACACGGCTAAGAAAAGACTAAAAATTCAAAAACGGAAAAACGTTTTCCATTGTCCGGATTCAGTTTTATCACAATAAAAACGTTAGTTATGTCATTAATGTTTTTTTTATAAAAATAAATGTCATTGTTTTAATGGGGTTTTTTGTTTGTTTTTGTCGTTATTCCTGGCTTGGAGGTATCTTTTGTTAGTGGTTTTTCATTTTCTTTCATGGGAGGGGGTTGCAAAGCGATTTAGTGCATAGATAATGGGTAATGTTGCTTGTTTATTGAATTTAGATGCATTTCATCTGAGGAAAGACGTTGAAATGCCACTTTTTTTAAGTAGAATGCGCCCAATTTGCCAGAAATCTGCCGGGTTCGAGTCCTGTCCAAGGCCGGAACCGAGCCCGCAACACCCAGGTAAATTGCTGAATTTAAAGCTAAATAACTGGAGGTTGTCTTGAGTCACACTGCATTGCTAGTGCTGGAAGATGGAACTGTGTTCAAAGGCGTGTCGATAGGCGCCGAGGGATGTTCCGTTGGTGAAGTGGTTTTCAATACGTCGATGACGGGCTATCAGGAAATCCTCACCGATCCCTCTTATTCCCGTCAGATAGTCACCCTCACTTACCCCCATATAGGCAACACCGGCACCAACAGCGAAGATGAAGAGTCCAGTCAGATCCATGCTCAGGGATTGATCATCCGGGACCTTCCGATACTTGCCTCCAATTTCCGCAATCAGCAATCCCTCTCCGAATACCTCAAGTCTCACAACATCGTTGGCATCGCCGACATCGACACCCGCAAACTGACCCGCATCCTGCGCGAGAAAGGCGCTCAAGCTGGCTGCATTCTGGCCGGGAAACAGGTCGATGAAGCCTATGCCGTCGAACAGGCCCGCGCCTTCCCCGGTCTGAAGGGGATGGATCTGGCCAAAGAGGTGACGGTTGGTGAGGCGTACAACTGGACCGAAGGCAGCTGGCAGCTTGGCAAGGGGCATGTCACCCCGGATGCCGACCAGCTGAAATACCACGTGGTGGCCTATGACTTTGGCGTCAAGCGCAACATTCTGCGGATGCTGGTTGACCGTGGCTGCCGCCTGACCGTGGTACCGGCCAAGACCCCGGCCGCCGAGGTACTGGCGATGAACCCGGATGGCATCTTCCTCTCCAACGGCCCCGGCGACCCCGAGCCGTGCGACTACGCCATCGAGGCCATCAAGGCTTTCCTTAATACCAACACGCCGGTATTCGGCATCTGTCTGGGGCACCAGCTGCTGGGTCTGGCCTCCGGTGCCAAGACCGTCAAGATGAAGTTTGGCCACCACGGTGCCAACCACCCGGTGAAGAGCCTCGATGACAACACAGTGATGATCACCGCCCAGAACCACGGCTTTGCGGTAGACGAGAACAGCCTGCCGGATTGCCTGCGCGCCACCCATGTCTCCCTGTTCGATGGCTCCCTGCAAGGTATCCATCGCACCGACCGTCCGGCCTTCAGCTTCCAGGGGCACCCCGAAGCGAGCCCGGGCCCGCACGATTGTGCCGGTCTCTTTGACCACTTTATTGAATTGATTAAGCAGTATCGCGCCTAAAAATTAGAAAGGGATAGGCGATGCCAAAAATGAAGCAGCATCGCGTCTATCTCGGGAATAGAGGAAAGAGTTTCATGCCAAAACGTAACGACCTTCAGAGCATCCTGATCCTCGGCGCCGGCCCCATCGTGATCGGCCAGGCCTGCGAATTTGACTACTCCGGCGCCCAGGCGTGCAAAGCCCTGCGCGAGGAGGGCTACCGCGTCATTCTGGTCAACTCCAACCCGGCCACTATTATGACCGACCCGGAGATGGCAGATGCCACCTACATCGAGCCCATCACCTGGGAAGTGGTACGCGAAATCATCAAGAAAGAGCGCCCGGACGCCATCCTGCCTACCATGGGCGGCCAGACTGCGCTCAACTGCGCACTGGCGCTGGAGAAGCATGGCGTGCTGGCCGAGTTCGGTGTCGAGATGATCGGTGCCACCGCCGACGCCATCGACAAGGCCGAAGACCGCTCCCGCTTTGACAAGGCGATGCGCAGCATTGGCCTCGAGTGCCCGCGCGCCGGCATCGCCCACAATATGGAAGAGGCGTGGGGCGTGCAGCAGATGGTCGGCTTCCCCTGCATCATCCGCCCCTCCTTTACCATGGGCGGCTCGGGTGGCGGCATCGCCTACAACACCGAAGAGTTCGTCGAGATCTGCGAGCGCGGTCTGGATCTCTCCCCGACCAAAGAGCTGCTCATCGACGAGTCGCTGATCGGCTGGAAAGAGTACGAGATGGAGGTGGTGCGGGATCGCAATGACAACTGCATCATCGTCTGCGCCATCGAAAACTTCGACCCCATGGGTATCCACACCGGTGACTCCATCACGGTCGCGCCAGCCCAGACGCTGACCGACAAGGAGTACCAGCTGATGCGCAACGCCTCCATGGCGGTGCTGCGCGAGATCGGGGTCGAGACCGGCGGCTCCAACGTCCAGTTCGGTATCAACCCGAAAGATGGCCGCATGGTCATCATCGAGATGAACCCGCGGGTGTCGCGCTCCTCTGCGCTGGCCTCCAAGGCGACCGGTTTCCCCATCGCCAAGATCGCTGCCAAGCTCGCCATCGGTTACACCCTCGACGAGCTGATGAACGACATCACCGGCGGTCGCACTCCGGCCTCCTTCGAACCGGCCATCGACTACGTGGTCACCAAGGTGCCGCGCTTCAACTTCGAAAAATTCGCCGGTGCCAACGACCGTCTGACGACCCAGATGAAGTCGGTCGGTGAAGTGATGGCCATCGGCCGCAACTTCCAGGAGTCCCTGCACAAGGCGCTGCGCAGCCTCGAAACCGGCAAAACCGGCTTCGACCCCATGGTTGACCTCAATGCCCCGGACTCCCTGACCCGCATCCGTCACGAGCTGCAGGACGCCGGTAGCGACCGTATCTTCTACATCGCCGATGCGTTCCGCGCCGGTCTCTCCATGGATGGCATCTTCAAGCTGACCAAGATTGACCCCTGGTTCCTGGTGCAGATTGAAGACCTGGTGAAGCTGGAAGAAGAGGTGAAAGAGCGCGGCATGGCCGGTCTCGATGCCGACTTCCTGCGTGCCCTCAAGCGCAAGGGCTTTGCCGATGCCCGTCTGGCCAAGATCCTCGGTGTGGCCGAAGGGGAAGTGCGCAAACTGCGTGCCCGCCACAACATCTTCCCGGTCTACAAGCGGGTCGATACCTGCGCCGCAGAGTTCGCCACCAACACCGCCTATATGTACTCCAGCTATGACGAGGAGTGCGAGGCGGACCCGAGCAACCGCGACAAGATCATGATCATCGGCGGCGGCCCGAACCGTATCGGTCAGGGGATCGAGTTTGACTACTGCTGCGTGCATGCGGCGCTGGCCCTGCGCGAAGACGGTTACGAGACCATCATGGTCAACTGCAACCCGGAGACCGTTTCCACCGATTACGACACCTCGGATCGTCTCTACTTCGAGCCAGTGACTCTGGAAGATGTGCTGGAAATCGTGCGCATCGAAAAACCCAAGGGCGTCATCGTTCAGTACGGTGGCCAGACCCCGCTGAAACTGGCCCGTGCACTGGAAGCTAACGGCGTGCCGATCATCGGTACCAGTCCGGATGCCATCGACCGCGCCGAAGACCGTGAGCGCTTCCAATCTGCCGTCGAGCGCCTCGGCCTCAAGCAGCCGGAAAACGGCACCGTCACCGCGCAGGAGCAGGCCGTGCTGCTGGCCGAGCGCATTACCTACCCGCTGGTGGTTCGCCCCTCCTACGTGCTGGGTGGCCGTGCCATGGAAATCGTCTATGACGAGCAGGATCTGCGTCGCTACTTTGCCGAGGCGGTAAGCGTCTCCAACGAATCGCCGGTGCTGCTGGACCGCTTCCTGGACGATGCCACTGAGGTGGATGTGGATGTCATCTGCGACGGCGTGGATGTGGTCATCGGTGGTATCATGGAGCACATCGAGCAGGCCGGTATCCATTCCGGTGACTCGGCTTGTTCCCTGCCGCCCTACACCTTGTCCAGAGCCATTCAGGACGAGATGCGCGAGCAGGTGCGCAAACTGGCCCTGGAGCTTGGCGTGGTCGGTTTGATGAACGTGCAGTTCGCGGTGAAAGACAACGAGATCTACCTCATCGAGGTGAACCCCCGTGCCGCTCGTACCGTGCCGTTTGTCTCGAAGGCGACCGGTGCGCCGCTGGCCAAGATTGCCGCCCGCGTGATGGCCGGTCAGTCGCTGCAAGAACAGGGCTTCACCAAAGAGATCATCCCGCCCTACTACTCGGTGAAAGAGGTGGTGCTGCCGTTCGCCAAGTTCCCGGGGGTTGACCCGCTGCTGGGGCCGGAGATGCGCTCTACCGGTGAGGTCATGGGGGTGGGGCGTAGCTTTGCCGAAGCCTATGCCAAGGCGCAGCTGGGGGCTGGCCATCAGGTGCCCCGTGAAGGGCGCGCTCTGCTCTCCGTTCGTCACGGCGACAAGGAGCGAGTGGTTAACCTGGCCGCCAAACTGCTGGAGCTTGGTTATGACCTCGATGCGACTCACGGCACAGCGGTGACCTTAGGGGAGGCGAGCATCAACCCGCGCTTGGTCAACAAGGTGCACGAGGGACGTCCGCATATTCTGGATCGCATCAAGAATGGCGAGTATACCTACATCGTCAACACCGCCGAGGGTCGCCGCGCGATTGAGGACTCCAAGCAGTTGCGTCGTGGCGCCCTGCAGCACAAGGTGGCCTACACCACCACGCTGCACGCCGCCTTTGCCACCTGCATGGCTATTAGCGTGGATGCAACCGCCAACGTCAACTCGGTGCAGGAGCTGCACCAGAAGGTAAAAAATCGCTAAGAGACCGGCGAGTGCGCCAGACTCGTACCGCATAGATAGCGGCGCATAGATGACAAGCCCCCGCCAGCAATGGCGGGGGCTTTTTTATGATGACGGGTTGGGCGCTGTTGGGGGCGGATTTATGGTGCGAAGAGCGGGGCTACCTTAAATCCGGCTGCGGCTTGCGGCTGCGAGAACGGGTCAGGGCATACCACAGTTTGCGGGCCGTCACCAGAAAGGGACGCAGGATTAGCGCGCTGAGGCGGCTGTAGCGCACATTGTCTTTCGGGCCAACGCCGAAGCTTAGGGGTTCTGGCCGGTGACCGGTCACGTAGAGAGTGCCGAACCACCAGTCCCACAGCGACAGATTGGTGCCGAAGTTGTGGTTGAAGTGGCGGGGATCCCGGCTGTGGTGGATCTGGTGCTGGGCCGGGCTGTTGAAGATATGCTCCAGCCGCGGGCCAAACGACAGCCAGATATGGGTATGGCGCAGGTTGGCAGCCAGCGAGTTGAAGATCAGCACCAGATAACCCACCCCAAACAGGGTGTAAGGGCGCACTGTGCTGCCACATAGCCAGTAGAAGGCGCCGGAGTAGAGGGCAAGCGCGCTCCCCTTGGCCACCATTTCACAG
Source organism: Aeromonas sp. (assembly GCF_050633025.1). Taxonomy (GTDB): domain Bacteria; phylum Pseudomonadota; class Gammaproteobacteria; order Enterobacterales; family Aeromonadaceae; genus Aeromonas. The sequence continues at coordinate 2,604 of NZ_JBODRQ010000004.1, read as the reverse complement.
AGTTTTTCCACCAGATGAATGCGGCTGGCGGTCGGCGGCACCAGCACGGTGGCGCTATGGTGCACCTTGTGAAATTCCCACAGCCAGCGGCTGTGAAATACACGGTGCAGCCAGTAGTGGACGAAATCGCTCACCAGAAATACCCCGAGGCCATAAAGCATCATCAGCCAGCTCGCTTCTGCCAGACGGGGACGCTCACCCCATAGGTGGGTAAGCGCGGAGGTAATATCTGTTGCCTGCAAAAGCCAGGGGTTAAGCAGGGTCAGGATCGGCACGATCAGGGCAACATGGAGAAGGGCGCGCACCAGATAGTATTGGTAATCGAGCAGGGCCGAGGGGTGCAACCAGATGGCTCGACCGCCGAGAAAACGGACAAAGCTGCCCCCTGCCACCGGATCTCCCTGACGCTGACGAGCGCGATAGAGGAGGTAGGCGGTTAGGCCGGATATTAGCAGGAAAGGGAGCCCAAGCCGCCCGTTGAAGTCAAACAGTCCCGTCAGGCAGAACCAGATCGGAGTGAGCAGCCATTGCTGCAACAGCATAAAGAGGGAGGTCAGTGTTTCCATGGAGTCAATCAGTCAACATGCGGACGGCTGAATTCTAAATGCAAATCAGTCGTAATAGAAGTGTGTGCAAGCGGGAGGTCTGACGGGGGATCCGGTTGCGCCACTGCCTTTTTGGCTGGGTCTGATGGAAAAAGAATGATACTTTAGCCTGATGGTTCAATCCTCTACAATCAGACCAAACCTGAGTGCCCGCCGCCGGGTGGGTTTGCCTCCAGCCTTGGTACCAGATATCCGATGACGCTCTCTCTTTTTTCTCTTTCCGCTGCCGTGCGCATGCTGGCGTTGCTGATCTCCTTGCTGTTGGCCGGTTGTGCCAGCGATCCCGCCTCCGCGCCCACCAAAGAGGCAAGCATGAGCAACCCCAAAACGCCGCCTGCCATGCAGCCGCATAAACCGGCGGATATGAAGAGCCGCATCGTGCGCTTCTTGCCCCGTCAGGTGCCGGACAAACAGGGATGGGCCAATGACGTGGTGACGGCGCTCACCACCCAGGGGGTGACGGTCAATGATCACAACGTCTGTAGCGTGCTGGCGGTGGCGGAGCAGGAGGCGACCTATCAGGCCGACCCCGTGGTGCCGGGCCTTGGCAAGATCGCCTGGAAAGAGATCAACTCGCGGGCAGCCAAGCTGCTGATCCCCGAATTTATGGTGCGAGCCGCGCTCTCCATCAACTCGCCCACCGGCAAGAGCTATGCCGAGCGGATCGACAAACTGCGTACCGAGCGGGAGATGAGCGAAATCTTCGAGGACATGATCAGCATGCTGCCGATGGGCAAGACGCTGTTTGGCAACCTTAACCCGGTGCATACCGGCGGCCCGATGCAGGTGAGCATCGCCTTTGCCGAGGCCAATGCTCGCGGTTACCCCTATCCAATCAAGGATTCCATTCGCCACGAAGTCTTTACCCGCCGCGGCGGCATCTGGTTTGGCACCAAACATATCTTCGGTTATCCCGCCGACTACCCGGATACCCTCTACCGCTTTGCCGACTTCAACGCCGGTTGGTATGCCAGTCGTAATGCCGCTTTTCAGGCTGCCGTCAGCCGCCTGAGCGGCAACACTCTGGCGCTGGACGGGGATCTGATCCGCTATGACTCGGATCTGCCGGGCAACACCGAGCTTGCCGTCTACACCCTCGCCAACCGGGTCAATATGAGCAAACAGGCGATCCACCAGAGCCTGCGTAAAGGGGGTACCGCCGCATTTGCCGAGACCGATCTCTACCATCGCATCTTTACCCTGGCCGACAAGCAAGCGGGCAAGCGACTGCCCCGCGCCATCCTGCCCGGCATTCAGCTAAAGAGCCCGAAAATCACCCGCAACCTCACCACCGCCTGGTTTGCCAAACGGGTGGATGACAGGGAGCAGCGCTGCGTGCGGCAGATGGCGACCATTCGCTAAGACAATGACAGGATGGCCTGTTGGCGGCCCCCCGCTTGACCACAATGCAGCAGAGATTGTGATCCTCCTCGCCCGGCAGGCAGATATCCCGGATTTGCCTTTGAACTGCCGTAAGCGGCATTTTCCAAGTAAAAACTGCCAGCCGTAAGGCTGGCGTTTTTATTGGCGTTAACGGGGAGTTAGAGCCAGCCTTGTGCCAGATATAGCAGTTTGAGTTGGCTGGGGGATCCTGTCTCCTTGAGGGCCTGGCGTTGCTCCCAGGTCAAGTGTGGGCTTTTCTCCAAATGGACAGTGCCATTAGCGGTCTCCAGAGAGGTGCTGTAGGCCAGCTTCTCGTTGAGGTTTTCCCCCGTGCCTTTATCCATTGTTCGCACAGCAGAGAGAAGCCAGTTGTAATCCTCATCGAGCAACTTTTGATAAACCTCGTGGCTAATCTCCAGCGCCCTGGTCGGCGCATTTTCCTTGTGACGGCCGGGCACCAAGTCTTCATCAGCAGGAGAGCCAAGCTGTACCTTCAGGGCTAATCGGGCTTGCTCCATTTCTCTGAGTTCGGCTGGTGCATCAGGGCTTAGCAAATCGGGGTCTGTAGTGGTCTAATCATCCCGGACACCATTTTAGGTGGTACAGTCGCCACCAT
>NZ_JBODRQ010000003.1:0-61975 GCF_050633025.1 Aeromonas sp. | reverse complement strand
GTGCCATTCTCGGCGGGATGCAGAATCTGGGAGCCGGTGTGGTGACCCTGCTGGCGGCCGGTTTCCCGATGACCGGGCAGGTGACTCTGGGGGTCATCATGACCCTGATGGTGCTGATCGTGGCGCTGAGTTTTGTCTGGCTGCGCCACCACGGCTCGCCGCACGAGCAGATGGCGATTTGATGCCCGCGCTTGCTCTCTGAAAGCCCGCCTTCTGGCGGGCTTTTTCTTTGCCAGAACCGGATGAGGTTTACCGCTCGGCCTGCGTCAAGGTGCGTTTGCCGGTTCACCTTCTGCCACCAGCTCAAGAAAGGCACGCATGGCAGGGGTGATGCTTTGCTGGCGGGTCAGAAAGGCGGTATGGCCGATATTCTCCAGCGGAGCGAGTGGCAGGCAAACGAGATCCGAGAGTTTGCTGGCAGAGCGGGCAAGGCCTGCGCTGACGATGGCCCAGCCCAGCCGGTGGCGTACGGCGCTGACCAGATGGAACAGCGAGTCGGTCTCCAGTACCACGTTGAGCGAGGTTCCCCCCTGCTCGGCGGCGCGATCCAGATACTGACGAAATTGCATGGTGCGGCTGGGCAGCACCAGCGGCTGTTGCTGCAGTTCCGCAAATGCAATGTCGCCGCTGCGCGGGTACTGATCCGCTTCGTCACGGTTCATCAGCACCGCCATCTGGTTGGCGCCTTGCGGATAGACATGAAAGGCGCGTCGGCCAACTCCGCCGGCGGGCTCATCAAATCCCAGTCCGATATCGCACTGATGCAGCTCCAGCTGTGATAACAGGGTTTCGTTGCTGAGCACCGACAGGCGAATGACGATATCGGGATAGCGCTGCTTGCAGCGGGCGATAAACGGCATGATGTCGAGATTGGACTGGGGCACGATGCCGATACGCAGGGTGCCGGAGAGTTCGCCCTGAAACAGCGCCAGCTCCTGCTTGAGCGCCTCCTGCTCCAGCAACATCCGCTCGGCATACTGGCGTACCAGCTCGCCAGCCTCGGTCAGGGCGACAAACTGGCTGGTGCGTACCACCAGATCGGTGCCGACACTCTTTTCCAGCGCGGTAATGCTGGCCGAGAGGGTGGGCTGGGTGATGTGGCAGGCTTTGGCCGCTTTGGCAAAATGCCGGTGTTTGGCCAGCTCGTGAAAGTAGTGAAGTTGCTTGATATTCATCTGGTTGTAGTGGAGGCAGTGGAACCGGCTATTGAAGAATTAATCAATTGAAAAAACATCTTCGATAGAACAACTCTATCAGGATATAGATTTATTTCATTGGTTTTGCGTTAGTCGCCTCTCTAAACTTGAATGCAGTTTGCATTTTTAGGCCAACCTGCATGCCTGCCCATTCTCCCGTCGCAACCCCCGCCAACTTGCCGTCACTGGATCATCTGGTGGAAGAGGTAGCCGTCGCCATCAACATCAATGGCATCAACCACGCGGTGATGATGGCGACCCCGGACGATCTCGACGATTTTGCCGTCGGCTTTCTGTTTGGCGAGGGGATCATCCGGCATAACCACGAAGTCCACGACATTGAGATCGCGTCAGCCGAACAGGGTATTGTGCTGGATGTGACCATCGCCAACCGCTCTATGGCCGCTCTGGCCGAACACAAGCGTCGGCTGACCGGGGTGACCGGCTGCGGCATCTGCGGCGTAGCGGCGGTAGAGCAGGCGTTGCCCGCACTGTCGGTGCTGCCGCTGACACCGCCGTTGGATGGGGCCTGGCTGGCGGGGCTGCGTGCGCAGATCGCCCAGTGGCAGCTCAAGGGACAGCAGTACGGCGCCCTGCATGCGGCGCTGGCGCTGGATGCCGAGGGGCGGATCCTGCACTGCCGGGAAGATATCGGGCGCCATAATGCCCTCGACAAGCTGATCGGCCTGCTGCTGCGTCAGCAAAGTGCGTGCGACACCCTGGTGGTGACCAGCCGCTGCGGCAGTGAGCTGGTGCAAAAAGCCGCCCGTTTCGGTGCCCGTCATCTTATCTGTCTGGCATCGCCCAGCCAGCTGGCGGTCAGGCTGGCCCTCAAATACAACCTCAACGTCGTTCATATTCCCAAGTTTGATGCCCCGGTCAGCTATTCGAGCTATCGCCCGGCGGATCCCATCGGAGAGTGCCATGAGTCATATTGAAAAGCCCGCCAAAGCCGGCGGTTTTTCGTCCCTGCAATCCACCATGAAACAGGTGCTGCGCAGCCAGAAGACCCGTCAGAACATCAAGAACCTGCTGCGGGTCAACCAGACCGACGGCTTCGACTGCCCGGGATGTGCCTGGGGTGACAACGACCACGGCACCTTCCAGTTTTGTGAAAACGGCGCCAAGGCGGTGGCCTGGGAGTCTACCGGCAAGACGGTAGGTGCCGAGTTTTTCGCCGCCCACTCGGTGCGCCAGCTGGCAACCCAGAGCGACTACTGGCTCGAGTATCAGGGGCGGCTGACCGAGCCGATGCGCTACAACCCGGCGACCGATCACTACGAGCCGGTAAGCTGGGACGACGCCTTCTCCCTGATTGCCGACACTCTCAAGGGGCTGAATAGCCCGGACGAGGTGGAGTTTTACACCTCGGGGCGTGCCAGCAACGAAGCTTCTTATCTTTATCAGCTGTTTGGCCGCCTGTTTGGCACCAACAACTTCCCTGACTGCTCCAACATGTGCCATGAGGCGAGCGGGGTAGCGCTGATCCAGTCGGTCGGCATCGGCAAGGGGACTGTGGTGCTGGATGACTTCGACCAGGCCGATGCGGTGTTCGTTTATGGCCAGAATCCGGGTACCAACCACCCGCGCATGATGAATGCCCTGCGCCAGGCGGCGCGTGGCGGCTGCAAGATCGTGAGCTTCAACAACTTGAAAGAGGTGGCGCTGGAGCGCTTCGCTAGCCCGCAGAGCCCGCTTGAACTGCTGACCCCGGCGGCCACTACCATCAGCCACCAATACCTGACGCCGAAACTGGGTGGTGACATGGCCGCCATCCGCGGCATGGCCAAGTACATCCTAGAAGAGGCGCCGGAGGCGGTGGATCGCGATTTCATCGCCCGCCACACCCGCCACTTTGCCGAGTACGAGGCGCAGGTGCGTGCCACCGACTGGGCGGCGATCGAGCTGCAGTCCGGCCTGACTCGTGCCGACATAGTGCAGGCGGCCCGGGTCTTTGCCGCCAGCCAGCGTATCATCAGCTGCTGGGCCATGGGGGTGACCCAGCATCTGCACTCGGTCGATACCATTCGTGAAATCGTCAACCTGCACCTGATGCGCGGCCAGATTGGCAAGCCGGGGGCGGGGCTCTGTCCGGTACGGGGCCACAGCAACGTGCAGGGCAACCGCACCATGGGTATCAACGAAAAGCCGACCGCTGCCTTTATCGACAGGCTCGAGCGTCACCTGCAGGTGAGCCTGCCGCGGGCCCGTGGCCACAACGTGTACGAAGCGCTCAAGGCGTTGGATGAGGGCAAGAGCAAAGTACTCATCTGCTTGGGCGGCAACCTGGCGGCAGCGGCACCCGATACCGACTTCACCTATGGGGCGATGAAAAAGGCCGAGCTCAACGTGCAGATCAGCACCAAGCTCAACCGCAGCCATCTGCAGGTGGGCAAGGCGGCGCTGATCCTGCCCTGCCTCGGCCGCACCGAGCTCGATATCCAGCGCACGGGCAACCAGAAGATCACGGTGGAGGACACCTTCAGCATGGTGCACGCCTCGACCGGCGCAGCCGAGCCGGTATCGCCGCTCTGCCTCTCCGAGACCGACATAGTCGCGCGGATGGCTCATGCCACCGTGGGCAGCGAGCGGGTCGACTGGCTGGCTCTGCGCGATGACTATGCCCGTATCCGTGATCTTATCGAGCAGACCATCGCCGGTTTTGCCGATTTCAATGCCCGCATCCAGCAGCCGTGCGGTTTCCATCTCGATAACTCCGCAGCGCTGCTGACCTGGAATACTGCCAGCGGCAGTGCTGAGTTTCGCGCCAGTACCCTGCCGCAATCAGTGTTGCCGGAGTGTACCCGCCATGCCGAACAGATGGCGGATCAGCCGGTACTGCTGCTGCAGAGCCTGCGCTCTCACGATCAGTACAACACCACTATCTACGGTATGGATGACCGCTATCGCGGCATCAAGGGCCAGCGCAACGTGGTGTTCATGAACGAGGCGGATGCTCGCCAGCTTGGCTTTGCCGAAGGGGATCGGGTCGACATGGAGGCCATCTGCAACGATGGGCGCGAGCGCAGCGTGACGGGTTTTGTGGTGGTGATCTACGAGATCCCGCGTGGCAATATCGCGGCTTATTACCCGGAGACCAATCCGCTGGTGCCCATCGACAGTATCGGCGCCGGCTCGTTTACCCCCACCTCCAAGTCCATCCCGGTTCTGGTGACAGCCTCCCGCCAGCAGGAGAATCTGTTGCTGGTCAAATAAAAGCGCTAATGCGACTGGCTGCGTTAACACAGCCTGCACAGTGAATGCGGTGATGCCCCGGGTGATCTTTTCATCCGGGGCATTTTTTCAGCTCTGAAAGGGGTAGGGTTCGTTGATCATCAGGAAAAGAAAAAGCCCGTCACGCTGGTGACGGGCTTTTGCTGTTGGTACCCCGAGATGCCGTTGCCGGTTTGGGCCCTTGAACCGTCGGTTCAAGGCGGGGATCGGATCTGACCGCAGGCTTCTCGGTCGTGCCGAGCATGCTCAATAGCCAGAAGGCAGATCCCCTGTTTGGTATGAATATCGGCTCGGGGACTTGAACCGGCTGACAAACATCCCAGGGAATTTTAAAACGGTTTGCGATTAGGGCTGCTGCCCCTCTTCGCTGGAATCACCATATTGTCCGTGCTCGATCAGGGCCGCTTCGATGGTGCGCTGCAGCATCTTGATCCGCTTGTCCATGGTCTCAGAGTATTGGTGGTTCTTCTCTTTTTCAAGGCAGAGCTCATGGCAGAAATTGAGCGCCGCCATGATAGCCAATTGCTCGTTGCTGGAGACTTTGGAACGTTGACGCAGGTCGATCAACTTGTCGGTCAGCTGCTCGGCGGCCTGGCGCAGGGCATCCTGCTGTCCCTGGGGACAGGATACCTTGTAGGGACGTCCCAAAATGACGATTTCTACGGCCTCTGTGCTCATGCCTTCCTCAATACGGCGGAGCTGATATCCGCCTTTATCCACGTGGACAACTGGGCGGGACTATATAGCGCAGATGCATAAGTTTCAAGGCCTTGCTGGCTCTGCAAGAGGGAGAATGCTAGGATCCTGACCACTAATTCTGCAAACTTGCCTGAACTTTGAGCGGATCCTCTATGAGCAAAATAACCCCCCTTAAATATGCGGCTGTGGCCGACATCATGGAGCAGCATGAGCTGATGGCCAGTGCAGTCGAGGCACATGGTGTGATCTGCGGTCTGGTGTGTGGCGGTGTGGCACTGGATGAGAAGAGTTGGGTACCCCATTTCAATGATTTGGTGAACGATGGTTTCGGTCTGCCAGCCCCGGTGCGCCAGGTGATGACAGACCTTTATCACAATGTGGTCGAGAGTTTGATGGCCCAGAAAGGCGTCGAGCTGCTGCTGCCAAGCGATGATGCTCCCCTTGATGAGCGCATCGATTCGCTGGTGGACTGGTCACAGGCGTTTCTGGCCGGTTTCGGCGTGGTGCAACAGGAGCTCTCCCGCGCGTCGGAAGAGCTGCAGGAGATGATCCAGGATATCGCCAGCATCACTCAGGTCTCTGCCGAGTTCGATCAGGAAGATGACGAGAACGAAGCCTCCTTCCTGGTGCTCTACGAACACGTCAAACTGGGGGTCATGATGGCCTTCGAAGAGTTTGGCAAGCGCCCCGATACCCCGAGCGCGCCGCCGACCCTTCATTGAGGTGCGGGTCAACGCGACCCTTACTGAATCTGCAAGAGCGCCTGATGGCGCTCTTTTTTATTCCCTTGTGGTGGCTAACCCTGTGAGGCGCAACCGTTTTTTTGCCGGTGACCTCGCATTCGGCCAGCGGCTTTGTGATAGCATGAGGCCACCTTTTTCACTTCTTCCTCTCTGCTTATGTCTCAATCTGATGTGCGACAGGTCGATGTCACCCTGGTCGGCGGTGGCATGAGCGGTGCCGTGCTGGCCCTCTCGCTGGCGGCCCTGCGCAAGCCGGACGGCTCGCCTCTCGACATCCTGCTGCTGGAGGCAAGCGTCCCCGAACAGCACACCCATTCAGGGTTCGACGCCCGCGCCATTGCGCTCTCGGCTGGTACTTGTGATGCGCTGTTGCGATGCGGACTCTGGCCGCTGTTTGCCCCCCATTGCGCCCCCATTACCCAGATCCATGTCTCGGATCGGGGCCACTTCGGTCAGGCTCGCCTGTCGGCCGCTGAATACGGTCTGCCTGCTCTGGGCCAAGTGATAGAGCTTGCAGCTGCCGGCTATGAGCTGCAACGGGCGATGGCGGCCTCGCCCAATATCCGGGTCTGTTGTCCGGCACGGGTGAGCGAGATTGTGCCCGATGAGGAGAAGGTGACCCTCACCCTCGAGAGCGGTGAACAGATTGAGACCCGCCTGCTGGTGGCAGCAGACGGCGGCAACTCCTTTGTGCGTCAGCACTTCAAGTTGCCGTTGACCCGCCACGACTTTGAGCAGCACGCCATCATCGCCACGGTCAAAACGGCGCAAGACCCTGAGGGACGCGCCTTCGAGCGTTTTACCGAAGGGGGGCCGCTGGCCCTGCTGCCGATGCAGGAGGGACTCTCCTCGCTGGTATGGAGCGTCGGGCAGCATGAGGTGGATGAGCTGATGGCCCTCGATGAGGCGGCGTTTCTTGCCCGTCTGCAGCAGGCCTTTGGCTGGCGGCTCGGTCGCTTCGAGCGATGCGGCGTGCGTAACGTCTATCCGCTCATTCTGACCGCCTGCGACTACCCGCTGGCCCAGCGCACCGTGCTGGTGGGCAATGCCGCCCACGCCCTGCACCCTATCGCCGGACAGGGCTTCAACCTCGGGATGCGGGATCTCGACCTGCTTACCGGCGCCGTAGCCAAGGCGTTGGCAGAGGGGGAGGATATCGGCAGCTTCAAGGTACTGAGTGGCTACTGGCAGCAGCGTCAGCGCGATCAGGAGCAGACCGTCTGGCTTACCTCTTCGCTGGCCCAGCTCTTCTCCAATGGTCACGATCCGTTGGTGGCGGGGCGCAATCTGGCGCTCACCCTGATGGGGCGATTCCCGTGCCTCAAGGCGCCGCTTGCCTCGCGCACCCTGGGCTTTGTCGCTGATGTGTGCGGCAACTAGTCAGCACTTGTTGAGTGGAACCTGTTGACCGGAAGATGGTGGCCGCCATTCGTTGAGCAAAACCTATTGATAAAGAGGTGATGCCTGCGGGCGTCCCCTCGCCGGTCAGCCCTGAAAGGATGAGATGATGCAGATGCAAAATGTGGATGTGGTGATTGTCGGTGGTGGCATGGTGGGGTTGGGGCTCGCTGCGGCCTTGAAACATAGCGCCCTCAAGGTGCTGGTGGTGGAGGGGCAACTGCCCGATCCGCAGCTGGGGGAGGTGGCCGATAACCGGGTCAGCGCCCTGAGTCTGGCCAGCCAGCAGATCCTGCGCCATGTCGGCGCCTGGGACGGCATTGCAGCGCGCCGCCTGCAGGCCTACGACAAGATGGCGGTGTGGGAGCAGGACAGTTTCGGCCATATCGACTTCGATGCCGCCAGCCTGCGTCAGGCCAACCTCGGCCACATCGTCGAGAATCGGGTGATCCAAATGGCACTACTCGAAGCCATTGAAGGTGCCAGCAATATCCAGCTGCTGACCCCCGCCAGAGCCAAGAGCCTGCAGAGCGGCCCGGCGGGCGCCCTGCTGCTCCTTGAAGATGGTCAGGCCATCTCGGCCAAACTGGTGGTAGCCGCCGATGGCGCCCACTCCTGGGTGCGCCGTCAGGCCGACATTCCCCTTACCAGTTGGGATTACGGCCACCACGCGCTGGTGGCGACGGTGCGCTGCGCCGAACCCCATGAAGCGGTTGCTCGCCAGATCTTCACCCCGGATGGCCCGCTCGCCTTTTTGCCGCTGTGGCAGGATAACCTCTGCTCCATCGTCTGGTCGCTACCGGCGGCCCGTGCCGAGGCGCTCTGTGCCTGCGATGACGAGCAGTTCAATCGCCAGCTTACCGCCGCCTTCGATGCCCGGCTCGGTCTGTGCAAGGTGGAGGGGCCGCGCAGCGCCATTCCCCTCACCGCCCGCTATGCCCGCGACTTTGCTCGCGAGCGGCTGGTGCTGGTGGGGGATGCCGCCCATACCATCCACCCGCTGGCGGGGCAGGGGGTCAACCTTGGCCTGCTCGATGCTGCCGCGCTGGCGGAGCAGATCTTGCAAAATCATGCCGCGGGTGAGGATATCGGCCTGCTCGCCAACCTGCGCAGCTACGAGCGCTGGCGCAAGAGCGAAGCGGCTCGCATGCTAGCTGCAATGGAGGGGCTCAAGCGGCTGTTCAGCGGGGCCAACCCGCTCAAGAAGCTGGTGCGGGGCGTGGGATTGCGCGCGGCCAATCTGCTGACGCCTTTCAAGGAGGGGGTGATCCGCGCCGCCATGGGGCTGGAGGGAGAGTTGCCCGCATTGGCCCGTCCTGACTGGGCTGTTGCTGCGACCAAGGGCAGTGCCATGCAGGCCAAGGGTGAAAAAAACTAATATTACTCGCCGTTTTTGACAACAAAAGTAATCCGACAAGGCTGATGACCCGTTTTGGGTGTCAGCCTTTAATTTTGCTCTGGAGCGAAACGTTTTTCTGCAAATTGTGACGAAACGGTAAAAATCAAAATTTAATCTCGCCTGAGTCGGCTTATGGCTGTTTTTATCACTGCATTTATCTTAGTGTCTGGAGTCAGTTTTACGTGAGGGGATTAGTTTTTTTTGAGCGGCACGCTCGCCTGCTTGTCATATAATCCGCTCCGTTCAAGGAATCCCTCTTGCCTGGCAAGGGCAGGAGCGAGCACACACTTTTGGATCCGGTCGCTTTTTGTTGCACGCAGTGCAGTCAGTGCGGTGGCGCGGGTCGCAAGGGTGGCCGCCAAAGCGAAAAGGCTTTTTGCTAAGGAAAGAATGCGATGATCCAGACTACTGTACTGCATCCCAAACACCTGGAAGCCGGCGCCAAGATGGTGGACTTCCACGGTTGGGAAATGCCCATCAACTACGGCTCCCAGCTGGAAGAGCACCACGCGGTGCGCAGCGATGCCGGTATGTTCGATGTCTCCCACATGACCATCGTCGATTTGACCGGCGAACGGGTCAAAGCCTTTCTGCAACACCTGCTGGCCAACGACGTGGCCAAACTCACTGCCCCTGGCAAGGCCCTTTACAGCGGCATGCTCAATCCGGAAGGCGGCGTGATCGATGACCTCATCACCTATTACCTCACCGATACCTTCTACCGGCTGGTGGTCAACTCCGCTACCCGCGAGAAGGATCTGGCCTGGATCCGCCATCACGCCATCGATTTCGATATCACCGTGACCGAGCGTCCCGAGCTTGCGATGATTGCGGTGCAGGGCCCCAACGCCAAGGTCAAGGCCGCAGCCGTGCTGAGCGCCGCCCAGCGTACCGCCGTGGTGGGGATGAAACCCTTCTTCGGCGTACAGGCTGGCGACCTCTTTATCGCCACTACCGGTTACACCGGCGAGGATGGTTATGAAATCGTGGTGCCGCAAGAGAAAGCCTGCGAGCTGTGGCAAGCGCTGTTTGATAACGGCGTCGCCCCCTGCGGCCTCGGTGCCCGCGATACCCTGCGCCTCGAAGCGGGGATGAACCTCTATGGTCAGGATATGGACGAGTCAATCTCTCCACTCGCCGCCAACATGGCCTGGACCATCGCCTGGGAGCCGAGCGATCGCAACTTCATCGGCCGCGACGTGCTGGAAGCGCAGAAAGCGGCAGGCAACCAGCCCAAGCTGGTGGGTCTGGTGATGGAAGAGAAAGGGGTGCTGCGGGCCGGTATGCCCGTTACCTTCACTGCGGCAAACGGTGAGAAGCGGGAAGGTGTGATCACCTCCGGCTCTTTCTCCCCCACCCTGGGCTACAGTATTGCCCTGGCGCGGGTGCCCCGCGATATCGGTGAGCTGGCTGAGGTGGAGATCCGCAAGAAGCTGGTCACCGTGAAGGTCACCAAGCCCGCTTTCGTCCGTAACGGCCAGAAGCTGGCTTAATACCGTCTTGGGGGAGGGCAGTGCCTCCCCCATCCCTTTTCATATTCGTTTTTAAACGCGACTCAAAGATCAAAGGAAGCACAAATGAGCCATATCCCGAGCGAACTGAAATATGCCACTTCCCACGAGTGGATCCGTGTTGAAGCCAACGGCGAAGCCGTGGTCGGTATTACCGAGCACGCCCAGGAGCTGCTGGGTGACATGGTGTTTGTCGAGCTGCCGATCGTTGGCAAGCAGGTGAGTGCCGGTGACGACTGCGCCGTGGCCGAGTCGGTCAAGGCGGCCTCCGACATCTACAGCCCGGTGAGCGGCGAGATCATTGCCGTCAACGAAGAGCTGGAAGGGAGCCCCGAGCTGGTCAACTCCGACCCCTACAGCGCTGGCTGGCTGTTCCGCATCAAGCTCGATGACGAGAGCGAGCTGGCCAACCTGCTGGATGCCGAAGGCTACCAGAACGTGGTGGACGAAGAGTAATGCCCCCGGGCCCTGCCAACACAGCAGGGCCCCTTTGTATGACCGCCAGCCGGGCAAGCACCGGCCGGTGGAAGGGTGAAGTCGTCCGCGCTTGCCGTTTGCCAGTCTAGGTGCCTGGGGGCAAATAGGCCGGTTCGCAACAAGGCGATCCCCTCTTGATGCTGCCGCAGCATCCGGTGCCGCACCCTGTCTGCGGGACCCAGAACATGAGTGGAGTCGGTATCAGCCGACCATCAGGAACATCAGGTCTTGGTTATCAGGATGTCATGCCAGGACTTATTTATCAGGAAATAGGGAAATGACCCAGTCACTGTTTGAACTCGAGCAAAAAACCGATTTTGTCCGCCGCCATATCGGCCCGGGCGAGGAAGAGCTGCGCCAGCTGCTGGCGACCGTCGGGGCCGAAAGCCTGGACGATTTGATTGAACAGACCGTGCCCGCCGCCATTCGCCTGCCGGGTCCGCTGGGGATCGGTGCCGGCATGACCGAAGTGGAGGCGCTGGCCAAGCTCAAGGGCTATGCCGCCCAGAACAAGATTGCCAAGAGCTATATCGGCATGGGTTATCACGATACCCATGTGCCCCATGTCATTTTGCGCAACGTGCTGGAAAATCCGGGTTGGTATACCGCCTACACCCCCTACCAGCCCGAGCTGGCACAGGGCCGTCTCGAAGCCCTGCTCAACTTCCAGCAGCTGACGCTGGATCTGACCGGCATGGATCTCGCCAGCGCCTCCCTGCTGGATGAAGCGACTGCCGCTGCCGAGGCGATGGCCCTGGCCAAGCGCATGGCCAAGTTCAAATCCAACCTCTTCTTCGTGGCTGACGATGTGCACCCGCAGGTGATCGACGTGGTCAAGGAGCGCGCGGTTCACTTCGGTTTTGACGTGGCGGTCGGCGCCGCGAGCGATGCGGTGAACGAAGAGGTGTTTGGTGCCCTGTTCCAGTACCCCACCACCACAGGTGAGGTGAAAGATCTGCGCGCCCTGATTGCCGCGGTACAGGCCCAGAAAGGGCTGGCCTGCGTCAGCGCCGACCTGCTCTCCCTGATGTTGCTCAAATCCCCGGGCGAGCTGGGTGCCGACGTGGTGTTGGGCTCCGCCCAGCGCTTTGGCGTGCCCATGGGCTACGGTGGTCCCCATGCCGCTTTCTTTGCCACCCGCGATGCCTACAAGCGCTCCATGCCGGGCCGCATCATCGGTGTCTCCAAGGATGCCCGCGGCAAGGCCGCGCTGCGCATGGCGATGCAGACCCGCGAGCAGCATATCCGCCGCGAGAAGGCCAACTCCAACATCTGTACCGCTCAGGTGCTGCTAGCCAACATGGCGAGCTTCTACGCCGTCTACCACGGTCCGGTGGGGCTGAAAACCATCGCCTCCCGCGTGCACCGTCTCACCACCATTCTGGCGCTCGGCCTCCAGGCCAAGGGCGTGGCCCTCAAGCATGTCAGCTGGTTCGATACCCTGACCGTGCAAACTGCTGACAAGGCCGCGTTGATTGCCAAAGCCGAAGGGCTCGGCATAAACCTGCGCGCCGATCTCGACGGTGCGGTGGGCGTGTCGCTCTCTGAGACCACCACCCGCGCTGATGTGGTCGAGCTGTTTGATCTCTTCCTCGGTCAAGGCCATGGACTGGATATTGAGGCCCTCGACAAGGCGGCCCAGGCTCATCACGCCATCCCGCAGGATCTGCTGCGCACCGATGCCGTGCTGACCCACGAGGTGTTCAACAAGTACCACTCCGAAACCGAGATGCTGCGTTATATCCACCGTCTCGAAGCGAAAGATCTGGCCCTCAACTACGCCATGATTTCGCTCGGCTCCTGCACCATGAAGCTCAATGCCACCGCCGAGATGATCCCGGTGACCTGGCCCGAGTTCGGCAAGTTGCACCCGTTTGCCCCGCTGGCACAGGCCAAGGGCTACCAACTGCTGCTGGCCGACCTCGAAAACTGGCTGGTGAAGGTGACCGGTTACGATGCGGTCTGCATGCAGCCCAACTCAGGTGCGCAGGGTGAGTACGCAGGTCTGCTCGCCATCAAGAAATATCACGAGTCTCGTGGTGAAGGGCATCGCGACATCTGCCTGATCCCAGCTTCTGCTCACGGCACCAACCCGGCCTCTGCTCAGATGGCGGGGCTCAAGGTGATCGTCACCGCCTGTGACAAGTCCGGCAACGTGGATCTCGACGACCTGCGCGCCAAGGCCGCCGAGGCGGGGGATCAACTTTCCTGTCTGATGGTGACCTACCCCTCCACCCACGGAGTGTATGAGGAGACCATCAAGGAGGTGTGCGACATCGTTCACCAGCACGGTGGTCAGGTCTATCTGGACGGCGCCAATATGAACGCGCAAGTCGGGTTGACGGCGCCGGGCTTTATCGGGGCAGACGTCTCTCACCTCAACTTGCACAAGACCTTTGCCATTCCTCACGGCGGTGGCGGCCCGGGCATGGGCCCCATCGGCGTGAAGAAGCATCTGGCACCGTTCGTGGCCGGTCACGCCGTGGTCAAGACCGACAAGGAGAGCCGTGACAATGGCGCCGTGTCGGCGGCACCGTTCGGCTCGGCCAGCATCCTGCCCATCAGCTGGATGTATATCGCCATGCTGGGTGACGAAGGACTGAAGAAATCCACTCAGGTGGCCATCCTCAACGCTAACTATCTGGCCAAGAAGCTGGGTGACTCCTTCCCCGTGCTCTATTCCGGCCGCAACGGTCGGGTGGCTCACGAGTGCATCCTGGATATCCGTCCGCTCAAGGAGGCTTCCGGCATCAGCGAGATGGACGTGGCCAAGCGGCTGATGGACTACGGCTTCCACGCACCGACCATGAGCTTCCCGGTAGCGGGCACCCTGATGGTCGAGCCAACCGAATCGGAATCCAAGTGTGAGCTGGATCGCTTCGTCGAGGCGATGACGTCCATCCGCGCCGAGATTGCCAAGGTGCAGGAGGGGCAGTGGAGCCTGACCGACAACCCGCTGGTCCATGCGCCGCACACTCAGGACGACGTGATGGATGCAGAGTGGAATCGTGGCTACAGCCGCGCCGAGGCTGTCTTCCCATCCGACGCCGTGCGTGCCGCCAAACTGTGGCCCTCTGTGAACCGCATCGACGACGTCTACGGTGATCGTAACCTGTTCTGCGCCTGTATCCCGACCGAGGATTACGCCAAGTAAAGGCATGTATTGATCTCGGACATTTAAGTTGGAAACTGAAAGACCCTGCATCGCAGGGTCTCAGATTGCTGAAGAACCCCCTCTTTTTCAAAGAAGGGGTTCTTTTTTAGCTCGGCGCCAAGGGACCAGTCATTGGCTGACAAGTAGGCCTATCGACCATCTTCGCCTCAAAAAAGGCATCAGAGACCTCATGCGGCTGCATGGTGGAGCGAACGGCTTTGCAGGTCAGGAGCCCGAGCGGGCCTCTTCGAGATTACTCGGCTGAGGCTTTGAACCCTCGGCACTGGCTATCGGGTTGACCGAATCGCGTCAAACGGGCCTCGCGCCCCTTGACCCAGAGAGACAGATCAGTTGTTTCGTACTTGGCGCCACTGGCGGTTTTTGTCTGAAAGGCAAAGAATTGCTGGGTGTCTTTTCCTCTCTCGTCAAGGTTGATGACGGCGGATGGTAGAGCTGTCTCGTCATAGAAGTAGACGACGACCTGGCTATCACCGCAGCGATAGCCCACGGGAGAGGGTACCATCACTTGTCCTCCCATGATCTGTAATTCTGTGATGCGAGTGAGATAGCTCTGCTCGACGCATGCACGCACATCATCGGCTTTCCAGCAGTCGTTACGTCCCTTGATCCAGCCGCGTTGCGACGCCTTTTCGTTTTTTCTATCTTCTTCCGACATCTCCTTGATGGCTTTGGGCCAGAGATGGTTGAGCTGGTTATCGAGCTTGGCTAGCGCTGCGTCTTCACAGATAAGCGGCTCTACTGCACCACTGGCTTTGGTACAGTCGAAAGACGGGGCGGCCAGAGCCGTGAAAGGAAGGGCGAGCAACAGGCTGCCGTAGCTTAACTTCATAACAATACTCCACTCAATGGTGCGGCTGGGGGGGGATATCTCTGCAGGCGGTTCACTCGGTGCATGCCCGAAAAATGGGAGGCATCAATCAAGTCAATCTCATCCGAGGGCCTGGGTGAACGGCCATAAAATGCCTGATTAACTCCCTTGGGTCGACAGATTCTTGTCCTGTGTATCCTTGAGCAGGGGAGCGGTGTTGAAGAGGACGTTCATGCCATAGGGGGACAAACGGTTCTCTTGCTGCTGATCACTCTGGGCGGGTTGACATAAATCTGGGGCATCTGTCTCTTGAACCCCATCGGTCTGCTGAATCATTCAGCACGCATCGGATGCATTGTTGACATGGCTCATATGCTCTTGACTCCGGCGGTTAACGAAAAAGCCCTTCACCATGGTGAAGGGCTTTTTGCTATCTGGCGTTATCCGCGCGGGTGAACCCGTTCGGGCTTAGTAGCCCTGCTGGTGCACATCCATCACGGCGCGGCCTGACGGGTCGGCCATCTCCTTGAACTTGGCATCCCACTCCAGCGCGGTAGGGGTGGAGCAGGCGACCGACTTGCCGTAGGGCACGGTGCGGGCGGCGGCTTCCAGCGGGAAGTGCTCGTCGAAGATGGCGCGGTAGAAGTAGGCCTCCTTGGTGAGCGGGGTGTTGATGGGGAAGCGGAATGCGGCCGCTTCGAACATCTGATCCGTCACTTCGGTCTCTACCATCGCCTTCAGGCTGTCGATCCACGAATAGCCCACGCCGTCGGAGAACTGCTCCTTCTGGCGCCAAGCTACTTCGTGGGGCAGCAGGTCCTCGAACGCTTCGCGCAGGATATGCTTCTCGATCTTGCCCTTGCCACACATCTTGTCGGCGGGCTGCAGGCGCATCGCCACGTCCATGAACTCCTTGTCAAGGAAGGGCACACGACCTTCTACGCCCCAGGCGGCCATCGATTTGTTGGCGCGCAGGCAGTCATAGAGGTGCAAAGAGGCGAGCTTGCGCACGTTCTCTTCGTGGAACTCTTTAGCGTTGGGCGCCTTGTGGAAGTAGAGATAACCACCGAACAGCTCGTCGGAGCCTTCGCCGGAGAGTACCATCTTGATCCCCATCGCCTTGATGTAGCGGGCCATCAGATACATCGGGGTGGAGGCGCGGATGGTGGTGACGTCATAGGTCTCGAGGTGATAGATGACGTCGCGCAGGGCATCCAGACCCTCCTGCACGGTGAAGTGGATCTGGTGGTGGATGGTGCCGAGGTGATCAGCCACCTTGCGGGCGGCGGCGAGATCCGGCGACCCTTCCAGACCGACGGCGAAGGAGTGCAGTTGCGGCCACCAGGCTTCGCTCTTGCCATCGTCCTCGATGCGGCGCGCCGCATAGAGCTTGGTAATGGCGGAGATAACGGAGGAGTCCAGTCCGCCGGAGAGCAGCACGCCATAGGGCACGTCGCACATTAGCTGGCGTTTGACCGCCGCTTCCAGCGCCGCTTTCAGCTCGGCCTTATCGCTGACGTTGTGCTCGACCGCGCCGTACTCCATCCAGTCACGCTTGTACCACTGTTTGAGCTCGCCATCCTTGCTCCACAGGTAGTGTCCCGGCGGGAAGGTTTCGATGCTCTTGCAGACCGGCACCAGCGCCTTCATCTCAGAGGCGACATAGAAGTTGCCGTGCTCATCGCGACCGGTATAGAGGGGGATGATCCCCATGTGGTCGCGACCAACCAAGTAGGCATCCTGTTCGGCGTCATAAAGAATGAAGGCAAAGATGCCGTTGAGATCGTCGAGAAACGCCGGGCCCTTCTCCTTGTAGAGTGCCAGCAGCACTTCACAGTCGGATTTGGTCTGGAACTGAAAGTCGACTTTGAGGGTCTTCTCCAGCTCTTTGTGGTTGTAGATCTCACCGTTGACCGCCAGCACATGGGTACGTTCGGGGTTGTAGAGCGGTTGGGCGCCATTGCCCGGATCGACGATGGCCAGACGCTCGTGTACCAGAATCGCTTTGTCGGAGCTGTAGACTCCGGACCAGTCAGGCCCGCGGTGACGAAGTCGCTTGGACATCTCCAGCGCCGATTTGCGCAGGGCAACTGCATCGGACTTGATATCCAGAATGCCGAAAATTGAACACATTGGCAGTAATCCTCTTGATTTTTATATGAGCCCCCCACGTTTGGGCTCGAAATTCCATTTACATTCCTCGTCAGACACAATGCCTAGCGGAAAACCCTTTTGCAAGCGGGAAAGCCGCAGAAAATCATGCCGCAAGCCTCAAGTGGGGGTGTGCGGTGAAGAGGTCTGCTGTGGGGCCGGAAGTGGGTCAGGATGATGTGTCCGTCAAGCCGAGGCGGGCTCGAAGATCACATAGACCTTGCGACAGGGGGTAAGGGTCTCCCACTCGCCGACAAAGCCAGCCGGAATCACGAATTGATCCCCGGGTTTGAGGGGCAGTTTGCCGCCCTGACTGTCGTGGATCACCACCTCACCTTCCAGCAGCTGGCAATATTCGTGCTCGGTGTAGTGGATGGCCCAGCGGCCAGGCTCGCAAGCCCAGAAACCGACGTGAAACTGCTGGCTGGGGTCGGAGTAGTGGTTCCACACCGTTTGCGGCGGGTTGCCCGCTTTAATGCGCTCGGGGGCTGGCATCAGCGGAGTGGGGGCCGCCTCATGGCGATCGAGCAAAATCCAGTCGTTGAGGGTCTTCATGGTGCCTCCCTGGCAATGGGGATAGGAAAACGGGGCCATCCTGGCCCGCGTCTGTTCGTTTTATTAAACGAGGTTGCGCATAACTTAAACGATGCGCACTCCCTTGCCAAGAGCTGCTGGCTAACGACTCAAAGCGGCTGCAAGCGGCGGATCACATGGCGAGCAAAGCCGCTGCCCGCCTCGTTGTAGACGTTGAACACCGCATCCACCCCTTGCTCCTGCAAGGAGGCGATATCATCCTCGAAGCGGACGATGGCGGCGATCTTGCCGTTGAACCCGTGGCTGCGCAGCTTCTCGATGGCGTAGAGGTTACCCGAGTGGTGGGGCATCGCCAGCAGCACCAGATTGACCTGATTGGAGAGCAGCACCTTGTCCCAGAAGTCGGTATCGGTGGCATCCCCCTCGATGACGTTCATCCCCTGGGCACGCAGGGTGGGCAGCTTCTCGCTGTCGTTCTCCACCCCGAGGATGACGTTGCCGTATTTGTTCTCCAGCTCGAAGTAGGCCCCCTGACCGATCCGCCCCATGCCGAGGATGATCACCTCCGCATCGCCTAATTCGATGGGTCTGTCTTCCGGATGGAGGTTGCTCGCCTGCAATCCCCGCAGCCAGTGGCCGATGCGGTGATAAATGCGCTCGCTCTGGGCATTGAGGGGCGCGGAGATCATAAAGCTCGCCGCCAGTGCCAGCGAGACCGCCACCAGCCACTCGTGGGAGATCCAGCCCGCCTTGGCGGCGATGGCGGCGACAATCAGGCCAAACTCCGAGAAGTTGGTGAGCGCCAGGGTCGAGAGCAGGGCGGTACGCACCCTCAGGTGAGCGCCGCTGTAGACCAGATAGTAGAGCGCGCTTTTCAATGGCAGGGCCAGCACCAGCGCCAGTGCCAGCAACATGGTGTCGTGGGTCGGCAGGCCGTTGAGGCCGATGGTGAGAAAGAAGCAGACCAGAAAGAGGTCTTTGAGGTTGAAGAGCGCCTTGGCCAGCCCCGCAGCAGCAGGATGGGAGGCGAGCATCATGCCGATGATGAGGGCTCCCAGATCCGGCTTGAGGCCGACCACTTCAAAACCGGCGGCCCCGACCACCAGTGCCAGAAAGACCCCGAACAGCACCTGCAACTCGCCGTGACCGGCCCGCTCCAGCAGCTTGAACAGCAGCGGGCGCAGCAGCGGCAGCCCCAGCACCCAGAGCGCCCAGATACTGGGCCACTTGCCGCTGGAGAAGGCCAGAAAGGCCACCGCGAACACATCTTGCATCACCAACACGCCGATGGCGATGCGGGCGTAGAGGGCATTCATGTCGCTGCGATCTTCCAATACCTTGACCGCGAAGACGGTGCTGGAGAAGGAGAGGGCAAAGCCCAGCAGCAGTGCCAGTTTCCAGTCCAGCGAGAGGGCAAGTTCAAGCCCCAGTCCCTTGCAGACCAGCAGCACCACGGTAAAGAGCAGGGTGGAGAGCAGCAGGTGCAGGCTGGTGGTGCCCCACACATCGCGCCGCATCAGGGTCTTGATATTGAGCTTGAGACCGATGGTGAACAGCAGCAGGGTGACGCCGAGATCGGCCACCTCGCTCAGGGCGGGGGTATTTTCATATCCCATGCCGTTGAGGATAAAACCGGCGGCCAGAAAGCCGAGCAGGGGGGGCAGGCCAATCAGATTGACTACCATGCCGCAGCCAAAGGCCACGGCGATCAGAATGGGTTCCATAACAGATCCTGCAAGGGCAGGAGAGGCCTGCCCTGTTTAACGCTTGGGTGGTGATTAGACGATATCGATGTCGACCACGGAGTCGAAAATATGGTTCGGGCGAAACGGCATGCGGTCGATATCGGCGACCTTGCTCACCCCGGAGAGCACCAGCACCGTCTCGAGACCGGCCTGAAAGCCCGCCAGAATGTCGGTGCGCAGGTTGTCGCCGATGATGATGGTGTCGTCGGAGTGGGCCTCCATCCGGTTGAGCGCCGCACGGATGATCCAGGCACTTGGTTTGCCGACATAAAACGGCTTCTTGCCGGTCATTCGCTCGATG
This sequence comes from Aeromonas sp., assembly GCF_050633025.1. Lineage (GTDB taxonomy): Bacteria > Pseudomonadota > Gammaproteobacteria > Enterobacterales > Aeromonadaceae > Aeromonas. The sequence goes on along the minus strand of NZ_JBODRQ010000003.1, from coordinate 42,604 downwards.
GGGGCGCACAGGGCGCCGCAGGCCGGGTGCATCATGGGGCCGTGGGTGTCGGGGTTGGTGGCGATAAAGCGGGCCCCCTGATCGACGAACTTGGCCCCCTGTTGCATCATGGTCCAGTTGTAGTTGCGGGTCTCTCCCACTACCACGAAGTCGGGGTCGATATCGGTGATGGTGAAACCGGCCTTGTAGAGCTCGTGGGTCAGCGCCCCTTCGCCGATCACATAGGCCTTTTTGCCATCCTGACGCTTGAGGAAGTCGGCGGTGCCCATGGCGGAGGTATAGAAGCACTCCTCCGGCACTTCGATACCTGCGGAGCGGAAGCGGTTTTGCAGATCTTTCTGGGTCTGGGCCGGGTAGTTGGTCAGAAACAGCAGCTTGCTGCCCTGCTCCAGCAGGCGGTGGACGAAACGGTCAGCACCGGGGATGAGATCGTTATTGTGCAGGATGACACCATCGATATCGCAGATGACGTTCTTCTTCATGAAAACTCCTTGTCAGGGCGCAGACGAGCCGGCAATCGTTAAGATGTTCAATCATTTATGATTTTTGTGACGCCATTATAAGTCTGTTTGATGACAAGTCTCCCCTGTCTCGTAACTTCGGTGCACAATAAAGCTGCCGTCGGGTCAGTCTGGTGGAGAGACTGATGCCAGGATTATTTTGCTGATGGAGCCGTCGCTATGGACACCCCGATTCCCAAGCCAGTCACAACCGAACACTTCACCGCCGGGCAATTTATCGCCGGCCTGCCGAAACTGGAGCTGCACCTGCATATCGAGGGCAGCCTCGAACCCGAGCTGATGTTCGAACTTGGCAAACGCAACAATGTGCCACTGCCTTGGCCCGATGTCGCCAGCGTGCGCGCCGCTTATGACTTTGACTGCCTGCAATCCTTTCTCGACCTCTATTATCTCGGTGCCAGCGTGCTGGTGACCGAGCAGGACTTCTTCGACCTCACCTGGGCCTATCTTGAGCGGTGCGCCGCCGACAAGGTGGTGCATGTGGAGATCTTCTTTGACCCGCAGACCCACACAGCCCGCGGTATCCCTTTTGCTACCGTGCTGGGCGGCATCGAGCGGGCGCTGCAGAGCGGGGAGCAGGAGTTTGGCATCAGCTGGCGCCTTATCATGAGCTTCTTGCGCCACCTGAGCGAAGAGGATGCCTTTGCGACGTTGGAAGAGGCCATGCCCTTCCTGTCGCGGATTCATGGCATCGGGCTCGATTCGGGGGAGAAGGGCAATCCGCCCACTAAATTTGCCCGGGTCTTTGCCAAATGCCGCGAGCTGGGGCTGCCGGTGGTGGCCCACGCTGGCGAAGAGGGGCCTGCCGACTACATCTGGCAGGCGATCAACGAGCTGAAGGTATGCCGCATCGATCACGGGGTGCGCTCGGCTGATGATCCCGAGTTGCTGCGCTATCTGGCGGATACCCGGCTGCCGCTCACCGTCTGCCCCCTCTCCAACACAAGGCTCAAGGTGTTCGGCAATATGGCCCAGCACAATGTGTTACGGCTGCTGGAGCAAGGGCTCTGCGTCACCATCAACTCGGACGATCCCGCCTACTTTGGTGGATATATGACTGCCAATTTTGTGGCGCTGGCCGATGGTCTCGGCGCGACCATGAGCCAGCTCTGCCGCTTGTCGCTCAATGCGGTTGAGGCGAGCTGGCTCTCTCTGGCCGACAAGGCGCGGCTGACCCGCGAGATCCGCAGTTATGCCGCGACTCACGGGGTGATCCTGCACTGAGTCAGGTGCCAATGAAGTCGAGATAAAACGCAGTAGATATAAAGAGAGGCCCGCAATCACTGGCGGGCCTTGTTCATTTTTGAATGGAGGTTGTGGCTTACCAACCGGCGATCTGCTTACGGAGATCAGAGCGGGTGCGACTCAATGTTCGGTTGATAACTCGGGTAGTCGGTCAGTCCTTTCTCACCGCCGCCAAACAGGGTGGCCGGATCGTGGGGGGCCAGCGGATAGCCGTGGCGCAGCCGGTTCGGCAGATCCGGGTTGGCAACGAAGGGGCGGCCAAAGCCGATCATGTCGGCCCAGCCCGCTTCGAGGGCGGCGCGTGCTCGCTCGCCATCATATTTACCGGCATAGATCAGGGTGTTGGGGAAGGCATCCCGCAGACCCTGCTTGAAGTTCTCCGGCATCAGGGGGGCATCGTCCCAGTCCGCTTCGGCGATGTGCAGGTAGACCACGTTGAGCTGGCCTAGCAGACGGGCGGCCGCCAGATAGGTCTCCTGCGGATTGGCATCCACGGTGCCGTTGAGGGTTGTGAGCGGCGCAAGACGCACCCCGACCAGATCGGCACCGATTTCGCTGCTGACAGCCTCGGTCACCTCTTTGAGGAAGCGCAGCCGGTTTTCCAGCGATCCGCCGTAGCTGTCGGTACGGGCGTTGGATTCGGAGTCGAGGAACTGGTTGATCAGATAACCGTTGGCAGCGTGCAGCTCGATGCCGTCAAAACCGGCGCTGATGGCGTTGCGAGCCGCCTGACGGAACTGGCCCACTACCGCATCGATATCGGCTTGAGTCATGGCACGCGGGGTGACAGTTTCGACAAAGCCCGGCGCATCGCTGCCGTTATCGACGAACACCTTGACGCCCACTGCTGGCAGGGCTGAAGCGGATATGGGCTGGGCGCCGCCGATGTTGTCCGGATGGGTGACCCGGCCCACGTGCCAGAGCTGGGCGAAGATGGTGCCCCCCTTGGCGTGCACGGCATCGGTCACAAGCTTCCAGCCGGCGATCTGCTCTGCGCTGTAGATCCCTGGCGTCCAGGCATAGCCCTTGCCCATGGGGTCGATTTGGGTGCCTTCGCTGATGATCAGGCCCGCCTCGGCGCGCTGGGCGTAGTAGCTGGCCATCATGGCGTTGGCCACATCACCGGGCTGACTGGCTCGGGAGCGGGTCATGGGGGGCATGACGATACGGTTGGCAAGGTGCAGCTGGCCGAGGCGCAGCGGGCAAAACAGGTGATCGTGGCTCATCTTGAGTTCCTCATGGTGGGAGTAAGGCCACTCTATGCCGCCATCTTGTTGTGAAAAAGATGGGTAATTGCACAAGAGAATTGCACTTGATGCAGCAATCAGCGCAAACCGCCGGGAAAGGAGGCGTTGAGGCATAAGTTGAAGCATAAAAAAGAGGGCCGTCTGGCCCTCTTCTGTGTTTTGCTGGTGGCAGGCTCAAGCCGCGGCGGGCATCACTTTCACCCGCTCGATACGCCGCTCGCTCACCTCGATCACCTCGAAGTTGAGCTGCTGCAGTTGCAACTGCTGGCCCGGGGTGGGCAGGGTGCCGAAGTGGGAGAGCAGCATGCCCGCCAGGGTCACGTATTCGTCGCTCTCGCTCACCAGCCCCTCTCGCTCCAGCACTTGCTCCACATGGTGGATGTTGGTGCTGCCGTTGATGAGCCACCCTTCGTCATCGCGTACGATATCCGGGGTTTCGTCCTCGTCCGGCAGCTCGCCGACGATGGCCTCCAGCAGATCGTGGGTGGTGACCAGCCCCTGGATCGCGCCAAACTCGTCGGAGACCAGAATAAGGCTCCCCTTGGCTTTGCGCAGCTCCGCCAGCAGGCGGATCACGTTGATGGTCTGCGGCACGATAATGGGGTCGTTCTGTTTGGCCAGTTCGCTCAAGGATTGCCCTTCGTTCAAGGCAAACAGCAGGTCGCGCGCCTTGACCACCCCGATCACCTCGTCCAGAGCCCCGTCACAGATAGGGAACAGGCTGTGGGGCTCGCGCTGCAGCAGGGCGCGGATCTCGTCGCTGGAGTCGTTGATGTCGATCCAGGCCATCTCGGAGCGCGGGGTCATGATGGTGCGAATGGAGCGCTCGGCCAGCGACAGCACGCCGGTTACCATGTAGCGTTCCTCCTCGCCAAAGCTCAGCGGTGCAGGCGTCGGAGCATCCAGATCGTCATCCGGCTGATCCTGATAGGCCTTGCTGCCCATCAGCTTGAAGATGGCTGCGGTGGTGCGCTCGCGCAGCGGCTGTTTGGATTCGTGACGCATGGCGCTGCGCTGGGCCAGCTGGTTGAAAAACTCGATCAGCACCGAGAAACCGATGGCCGCGTAGAGGTAGCCCTTCGGAATGTGGAAGCCGAACCCTTCCGCCACCAGGCTGAAGCCGATCATCAGCAGGAAGCTCAGACAGAGCACTACCACGGTGGGGTGGGCGTTGACGAAGCGGGTCAGCGGCTTGGAGGCGAGCACCATCACCACCATGGCGATGGTGACAGCAGCCATCATGACGCCAAGGTGTTCCACCATGCCGACGGCAGTGATGATGGAGTCGAGTGAGAAGACGGCATCGAGCACCAGAATTTGGGCGATCACCACGCCGAAGCTGGCGTAGGCGCCGACAGGGCCGTCATCCTGGGGTTTGGCTTCCAGCCGCTCATGCAGCTCGGAGGTAGCCTTGAACAGCAGGAACAGGCCGCCCCCCATCAGGATCAGATCCCGACCGGAGAAGGGGTGATCCCACAGGTGCAAAATCGGGGTGGTCAGGGTGACCAGCCATGACATGACGCTCAAGAGCCCCAGTCGCATCAGCAGGGCCAGCGACAGGCCGATGATGCGGGCCTTGTCCCGTTGGGCGGGGGGCAGTTTTTTCACCAGAATGGCGATAAAGACCAGGTTGTCGATCCCCAGCACGATTTCCAGAATGATCAGGGTAAACAGACCAATCCAGATATGGGGATCCAGCAGCAATTCCATTGTATGACCTCAATAAAAACAGACAGAGCAGAGAGTGATCACGGCGCACGATGGCCGCAGTAACAGCAAGGCAAAGGTGTTATTCAGAGGCGCTGATTAAGCAGAAAAAGATAGGCTTTGACAGAGAGAGACGAAGGGCAACTTCGGGGATTGTCCATGATGGGCAATAAAACCTCGGGTGAAAAATGAGCCCTGATGATAGCGGCTGGCGCCAATTTGGCAAGAGCAGTGTCAGTGGGGCGTGATGGGGTTGTGATGCGACAGGGGGAGGCGGCCGTGCCACGCTCCCCCGTGCGGTCGTTACAACCAGCGCTTTTCGCGGGTGAAACAGACCGACAGCCAGGCATCCCCAAGGGTATCGCCAAGGCGAGACCAGAGCTCCTGACGCAAGGCATCCTGACGTTCGACGGGCCACTCCTGACCCGGCGCCACCAGAATGTTCAATTCCAGATCGAAGCGGCGACCGCTTTTGGCCAGATGGCTGTAGCACTCGATGCCGTGGCGCTGGCGCAGCGCCTCGATCTCCTGCTCTACTTGCCGTGGCACATCCCCCTTGGGGGCGATCTTCAACACCTCCCGCAGGTTGCGACCGAGCACCTTGATGGGAATGAGGGTGGCACAGAGGGCCAGCAGCGAGACCAACACCGGGTCTATGTAGCGGTTGTATTGGCCGTAGCCGATGGCATCGAGGCCGATGGCGACCACGAAACCGATAAGCAGGGTGGCGCTGAGCAGGGTATCCACCAGCCACTCCTTGGAGTCGACCCGCACCAGCTCGGAGTCTACCTGCTCGGCGACCTGGGCTTCGATACGATAGATGATGGCGCAGAAGAAGGTGGAGACGGCGGCATAGATGAGAGCGTGGCCGAGATCGATCTCCCGTCCTCCCTCCAGCAGGGTGGTGATGCCGCTATAGAGAGCGCCAAGGCAGAGCAGCAAGATAATGGCGCCATTGATGACGTTGGTGATGGGCTCGAAGTGGGCATAGCCGTACTGGAAGCGCGCATCGGAAGGGCGGGTAACGAGATAGGCAGTGATGAGGCCAAGGCCCGTCATGCCCATGCTGAACAGGGTGAAGATACCATCGAGCATGATGGCGTTGGAACCGACGAAGAGGCCGTAGCCGATGCCGAAGATGGCAAAGGTGATACAACCGAACAGCGATAGGGTAAGCGCCTGTTTTTCGGTGGTGACCAGCGTACTGATAACATGGCTGTGGTGAGCCATAAAAGTCCTCCTTTCAAATGGTGAATATTGCCAAGCGCAAGCGGTTTTCTAGCTGATATACTGCCCGCTCACATGTGAGCGGACTGGCCTGACTGCCATTGACAGGCGACAGGCCCGTCGTAGTCGCCGGCGTGCCGGCATCAAGCAAATAAGGGAACAAGGATTCATGATCCCGAGACTCGATTACCAGGACAGTTTGTCACCCACAACCCTGCAATTTATTGAGTTGTTAGCGCGCAGTGCATTTCGTGGTGATATCGAAAAGTCTTATGCAAGCCGGTTGGCGATGGCGACGGACAACAGCGTCTATCAGGTAGTACCTCAGGCGGTTCTCTATCCGCGCAGTGCGGATGACATAGCAGTGATGCTCAAGCTGGCTGCCGATCCGGCTTTTGCCCCCTTGAGTTTTTTCCCTCGCGGTGGCGGTACCGGCACCAACGGTCAGTCATTGGGCGGCGGCATTATCGTCGATCTCTCCCGTTATATGAACCAGATCATGGAAATTAATCTGGAGGAGGGGTGGGTGCGCGCCCAGGCCGGGGTGGTGAAAGACCAGCTCAACGCCTATCTCAAGCCCCATGGCTACTTCTTCTCGCCGGATCTCTCCACCTCCAACCGCGCCACCTTAGGCGGCATGATCAACACCGACGCCTCGGGGCAGGGGTCGCTGGTCTACGGCAAAACCTCGGATCACGTGCTGGGGCTCAAAGCGGTGCTGGAGAATGGCGACATCATGGCCACCGAGCCGCTGACCGGTGAGCGACTGGCCGACAAGCTGGCGCTGGAGAATCGGGAAGGGGAGATCTATCGCACCCTCTATCGCATCGGTAAGGAGCGCCGCGCCGACATCGAGGCGACCTTTCCCAAGCTCAACCGCTTTCTGACCGGCTACGATCTCAAGCACCTCTATCAACCAGACACTGACACCCTGGATGTGAGCCGGGTGTTGTGCGGATCTGAAGGGTCTCTCGGCTTTATCACCGAAGCCAAACTCAATATCACCCCCATCCCGCGCTATCGCACGCTCGTTAACGTCAAGTACGACAGCTTCCCCTCGGCTCTGCGCAACGCCACCTTTATGGTGCAGGCGCAAGCCCTGTCGGTGGAGACGGTGGACTCCCGGGTGCTCGGGCTGGCCCGCGCCGACATCATCTGGCATTCGGTGAAAGAACTTATTCAGGATGTGCCCGGCAAGGATCTGCAGGGACTCAATATCGTCGAGTTTGCCGATACCGACGAGGTAGAACACAAGGCCAAGGTGGCGGAGCTCTGCCGCCGTATCGACGCGCTGCTGGCCAAGGGGGAGGCGGGGATCATCGGCTATCAGGTGTGTGACCACCTGCCGAGCATCGAGACCATCTACACCATGCGCAAGAAGTCGGTGGGGCTGCTGGGCAACGCCGAAGGGCGCAAGAAGCCGGTTGCCTTCACCGAAGATACCGCCGTGCCGCCAGAGTCACTGGCCGATTTCATCATGGAGTTTCGTGCCCTGTTGGACGCCCACGGCCTCGACTACGGCATGTTTGGCCACGTCGATGCCGGAGTGCTGCACGTGCGCCCGGCGCTGGATTTGTGCGATCCCGAGCAGGAGGTGCTGCTGCGCCGCATCTCCGATCAGGTGGTGGCGCTGACCGCCAAATATGGCGGCCTGATGTGGGGGGAGCACGGCAAGGGCTTTCGCTCCGAGTACAGCCCTGCCTTCTTTGGCGAGCTGTGGGAAGAGTTGCAGCGCGTCAAGGGGGCATTCGACCCGGCCAACCGCATCAACCCGGGCAAGATCTGCATCCCCTACGGTAGCGGCGCCGAGCTGGTGTCGGTGGATGGCCCCAAGCGCGGCAAGTATGACCGCCAGATCCCGCTCGCGGTGCGCACCAGCTACACCCGCGCCATGGATTGCAACGGCAATGGTCTCTGCTTCACCTTCGAGACCGACTCCCCCATGTGCCCCTCGGTCAAGATCAGCCGTGATCGCCGCCACTCCCCCAAGGGGCGGGCGGGACTGATGCGCGAATGGTTGCGTCAGCTGGCGGAGCAGGGCTTTGATCCGCTGGCGGAAGAGGTGGCGCTGCAATCCGGTGGTGTGCGCTTCAAACAGCTGGTGGACAAGGTGCGCAACAGCTGGGCCAAACAGCGCGGCGAGTATGATTTTTCCCACGAGGTGATGGAGGCGATGGCGGGCTGTCTTGCCTGCAAGGCGTGCACCAGTCAGTGCCCGATCAAGGTGGATGTGCCCGATTTTCGCGCCCGCTTTATGCAGCTCTACCACGGCCGCTACCTGCGTGCGCCGAAGGATTACTTCGTCGGCACCGTTGAAAGCTATGCGCCGCTGCTCGCCAAGGCGCCGAAGCTGGTCAACTTCTTCCTCGAAAAAGAGTGGGCCCAGAAGGCGACCGAGAAGAGCATTGGTATGGTCGATGTGCCGCTGCTCTCGGTACCGACTCTAGCCGAGAGCCTGCACGATAACCGCGCCCGCTATTTTGATCTGCCGGGGTTGGAGCGGATGAGCGCCGAGCAACGCAAGCAGGTGGTGCTCATCGTGCAGGATCCCTTCACCAGCTATTACGACGCCCCTGTGGTGCGCGACCTGGTGAAACTCGCCAGCAAGCTCGGCTTCCAGCCCTACTTGCTGCCCTTTAAACCCAACGGTAAACCCCAGCATATCAAGGGGTTCCTGCGTGCCTTTGCCCGCACCGCCGCCAACAGCGCCCAGTTCCTCAACAGGGTGGCGGCGCTTGGCATTCCCATGGTGGGGGTGGATCCGGCCATGGTGCTTTGCTATCGCGACGAGTATGCCAAGGCGCTGGGGTCGGCCCGCGGGGATTTTCAGGTGTTGCTGCCGCAGGAGTGGCTGCTATCGCTGCCAGCAGATCAGTTGCCTGCCAGCACCAACAAGACCAAGAGCGAGGAGGGGGGCGAGCCCTGGTATCTCTTTGCCCACTGCACCGAGAAGACCGCCAAGCCCTCCACTCACGGTGACTGGATCACCCTGTTTGGCCGCTTCGGGGCCAGTTTACAGCCGGTCTCTGTGGGCTGTTGCGGCATGGCGGGTACCTATGGTCACGATGTCAAACAGGTGGATAATTCCAAGGGCATTTATGGGTTGAGCTGGGCCGACCCGCTCGCCCGCCTGCCCAAAGCGCGCTGTCTGGCGACCGGCTATTCGTGCCGCAGTCAGGTCAAGCGAATGGAGGGGGAAAAGCTCAAGCATCCATTGCAAGCCCTGCTGGAGCTGCTCTGATGCTGACGTTTCCCAAGCGGTTTCGGGTGCCGAAGGCCTATCGGCACCCGCGTTTCTTGCTGTTACCCGCCACTCCCGCTCAGGCGGTGGTGGAGTTTGTCGCCATGTTGCGCGAGCGCGAGCAGCTCCATCAGCTGTTTCGCCCGAACGATATATGGCCCTCCGCCAATTTCAGTCTGAGTCAGCACGAAGGGGATCTGGAGTGGCTGCAGTCGGAGTTTCTGGCCAAGCGCTCTTTTGCTTATGGCCTCTGGAGCCCGGATCGGGAGCCGCAATTTTGGGGCGGGGTTTATCTCTACCCCTCGGTGTTGCCGGAGGTAGAGGTGGAGCTCTTCTTCTGGAAGGTGGCCGAGGCGCCCATCACGGATGAGGAGCTGGAGACGCGGCTGCGCTGCTGGCTCGCTAACGTCTGGCTGTTGTCAGAGCCCCGCTTGCCGGGTCGAGAAGTGCCTTGGGCCGAGTGGCCCGGCGTTACCTACCCCTGGTAGGGAGGCAGATTTTCTCCTGCCCCGGCTACTGGCCGGGGCAGGCTTGTTGTGCAATGCAGTGATGATCCATTTTCCCCATGCAATAGAAGGAGTTCTCTTTTCATGAGTCAGGAATCATCTTCCATCTGGCACAGGCCCATGAGCCTTGAAGGGCTTAACGCCAGCTCCCGCAACACCCTGATGGCCCATCTCGATATCGTCTACACCGCTTTTGGCCCCGACTGGCTGGAGGCTACCATGCCGGTGGATCACCGCACTCACCAGCCCCTTGGCATGTTGCATGGTGGCGCATCCGTGGTGCTGGCGGAGACGCTGGGTTCCTTGGCGGCCAATATGGCTGTGGGGCCAGATAGCTACTGTGTGGGTCTGGAGGTGAATGCCAACCATCTGCGTGCCAAACGGGAAGGGGCGGTAACGGGGCGTTGCACACCGCTCCATCTGGGGGCGACGACCCAGGTGTGGCAGATTGAAATTCGGGATGAACGTGCGCGTTTATTGTGCACCAGCAGGTTGACCATGGCGGTGCTCAAGCACAAGCGGGACAAGGACTCCAGTGAGGAGTGATCTGCAATCACGAATCATGCGTGAAAAATAAGCAAGCCATACTCGCCAGATCCCTCTATAATTGCCAACGTCTTGAGAGGCTTATCACATTTTTCAAGACAGCAGAACAAAGTGGCGCTATAATCGCCGCCTTTTTGCTATTCCGCGGTGTTAGCCGCCTGCCTTAATCTGGAAGAATCTATGTCTGATACCGAACAACTGCCCCTTTTTAGTGAGCTTGGACTGGCCGCGCCTGTATTGAAAGCGCTGCAGGACGTGGGCTATGAGCGCCCGTCCCCCATCCAGGCCGCAGCAATTCCCCACCTGATGGCGGGACACGATCTGCTGGGGCAGGCGCAAACCGGTACAGGGAAGACCGCTGCTTTTGCTTTGCCTCTGTTGTCTCGTCTGGAAGCTGGTAACCGCAACACCCAGATCCTGGTGCTGGCGCCTACCCGCGAACTGGCGCTGCAAGTGGCTGAAGCGTGCCAACGCTACGCCCATCACATGCCTGATTTCCACGTACTGCCCATCTACGGCGGTGCCTCCTACGAAACCCAGACCCGCGCCCTGCGTCGCGGTGCCCAGGTTGTCGTTGGTACTCCGGGCCGCGTGATGGACCTGATCCGTCGCAAGAACCTGGACCTCTCCGGCCTGAAAGCCCTGGTACTGGACGAAGCGGACGAAATGCTGCGCATGGGCTTCATCGATGACGTGGACTGGATCATGGATCAGTGCCCGGCCGGTCGTCAGGTTGCCCTGTTCTCTGCCACCATGCCGGAGCAGATCCGCCGTGTAGCGCAGAAGCACCTGAAGCAGCCCAAAGAGATCAAGATCGCCTCCAAGACTGCTACCGCTACCACTATTCGCCAGCGCTACTGGCAGGTAACCGGTCTGCACAAGCTGGACGCCATGACCCGTCTGCTGGAAGTGGAACCGTACGAAGCGCTGCTGGTGTTCGTACGTACCAAGAACGCCGCTGAAGAGCTTGCTGGCAAGCTGGCCGCTCGTGGTCACGCCTGTGAAGCACTGCACGGCGATATCCCGCAGAAGCTGCGTGAGCGTACCGTTGACAAGCTGCGTCAGGGCCAGCTGGATATCCTGATCGCCACCGACGTTGTCGCCCGTGGTCTGGACGTTGAGCGCATCACTCACGTAGTGAACTACGACATTCCGTACGACACCGAATCTTACGTTCACCGTATCGGCCGTACCGGTCGTGCCGGTCGTAAAGGCGAAGCCATCCTGTTCGTCGCTCCCCGCGAGCGCCGCATGCTGCGCGCCATCGAGCACGCAACCCGTCAGGCCATCGAGCCGATGAAGATGCCGAGCACCGAGGACATCAACCAGCACCGTCTGGCCAAGTTCAAGGAGCGCATCCGCGAAACCATGATGGGCGAAGAGCTCGAGATCTACCACAACCTGGTGAACGAGCTGATCGAAGAAGATTCTGCTGATCCGCTGGAGCTGGCTGCCGCACTGGCCAAGCTGGTACAGGGCGACCAACCGCTGCTGCTGGATGACTCCATCCCGGATCCGCTGTTCAACAACAGCAACGATCGCGGTGGCTTCGAGCGCCGTGACTTCAACGACCGCGGTGGTCGTGACTTCGGTGACCGTGGTGATCGTCCTGCCCGTCGCATGCCGTCTCTGGAGCCGCGTCCGCTGAAAGACAACCCGGATGTGGAGATGGAGCGCTACCGCGTAGACGTGGGTGCCCATCACGGCGTCAAGCCGGGCCAGATCGTGGGCGCCATCGCCAACGAAGCGAACATCGAAAGCCGCTTCATCGGCAACATCGACATCGCCGATGACTTCTCTACTGTCGACCTGCCCAAGGGTATGAGCGCCGATGTGCTGGAAGTGATCAAGAAAGCCCGTGTTTGCCAGCGTCCGCTGCAAATCACCCGCTACACCGAAGTGCCGGCCGGTGGCAACACCAGCAGCCGTCCGCCCCGTGGTGATCGTCCGTTCCGTGGCGACCGTCCTTTCAACAAGGATCGCCGTCCCCAGGGTGACCGTCCGTTCAACAAGAACGGGGAGCGCCGTGAAGGTGGCTTCAACAAAGATCGCAAATTCGGTGGCAAGCGTCGCGAAAGCTGATTGCTGCTCCCGTTATGAAGAAGGCCGCTCATTGAGCGGCCTTTTTTTCGTATCCCCTTTGAGCTGCACGCGGGGCTGGCCATGGTTTGACAATATGGCCATAGCTTTGTTAGGGAGAGTTAATGCCTCATTTGCTGGGGCTGTAGTACGGTCTGGCGCCCTTTACAGAGTCGTGAGGTGGGTATTGGTGATGCCTCATATCATCGTTGATCGATCTACTGGATCTATTGGAGAGTGCCGAGCAGGCGGAACAAGCTCGAGGTGAAGATCAGGCGGTGTCTGGACGAATTATTGAATGGATGTGACATGGCTGTCGGCTGTTTGAATGGCAGTAGGCGGTTATGCTATTGCAAAGAGGCCCCAGCTGACTGGCTCTCATGATTTATATCGGGAGCGGAGCGGTTGGCAGACATGAAGAAGGCGACCATCTGGTCGCCTTCTTGTTGTGCATTGTTACGTGCAGAGTTCGCCGCCCGAGGGGCTATCAGAGCACCATGGCGGCAATCCAGCCGAAGATCACCAGCGGGATATTGTAGTGAATAAAGGTGGGCACCACGCTGTCCCAGATATGGTCGTGCTGACCATCGGCGTTGAGGCCTGAGGTGGGGCCCAGAGTTGAATCGGAGGCCGGTGAACCCGCATCCCCCAGTGCGCCTGCGGTACCGACCAGTGCGATGATCGCCATTGGTGAGAAGCCCAGCTGCAGACAGAGCGGCACATAGATGGTCGCGATGATGGGTACGGTGGAGAAGGAAGAACCGATCCCCATGGTGATCAGCAGGCCCACCAGCAGCATCAGGAAGGCGGCGATACCTTTGTTCTGACCGATGCCGGAGGCGACTACCTGGACCAGAGAGTCGACACCGTGAGTTGCCTTCATCACGGCGGCAAAACCGGCTGCGGAGATCATGATGAAGCCGATCAGCGACATCATCCGCACCCCCTGAGTGAAGGCATCCTGGCTTTCGCGAAACTTGATGACGCCGCCGCAGGTGAAGATGACAAAACCGGCCAGTGCACCCAGTACGATGCTGTTGGTCATCAGTTGCAGCCCCAGCGCTACGCCAATGGCCAGCAGGGCCACCCAGATGTGGGTGAGGTTGAGCTCGACCGCTTCGGGCTCGGCATCCAGGATCTTGGCCAGATCGTACTGGCGCGGTTTGCGATAGCTGATGAATACCGCAATCAGCAGCCCCAGTACCATACCGGCAACCGGAATGGCCATCGCCAGCGGGATCTGGCTGGTGGTGACGGGTACGCCGTTATCAATCAGGTTCTTGGCCAGAATGTTATTCAGGAAGATGCCACCAAAGCCGACCGGCAGCACCATATAGGTAGCTGTCAGGCCAAAGGTGATGACACAGGCCACCTGACGACGGTCGATCTGCATCTGTGCCATCACATGCAGCAGCGGCGGGATCAGGATGGGAATAAAGGCGATGTGAACCGGGATCAGGTTCTGGGACGAGATCGCCACGGCCAGCACGGAAGAGAGCAGCAGGGTTTTGACCCACATGATGCGGGTCGAGCTGGCATCCTTGCCCAACTGGTTGATCACCTTGCGGGCCAGCAGGTCGGTGATCCCGGAGCGGGAGATGGCAACCGCAAAGGCGCCCAGCATGGCGTAGGAGAGGGCAATCTCGGCGCCACCGCCCAGACCACCGCTGAAGGTGGTGAGGGTATCGGTCAACGACAGCCCACCGACCAGGCCGCCAGCAATGGCCCCCAGCGCCAGCGAGACCACCACATTGATCCGCAGCAGACTGAGCACCAGCATCAGCCCGACTGCGATAACAACTGGATTCATTTGATTTCCTTATAGTTTGTTATTGCTGTCTGTCATGTGAAGGGGAGTTAGTTTGCGAAAAATGTGACAAATGTCGAGTAAAAAATCAGTCAAACCCCTCATATCGCAGCAACGTGTGGCACAAGGTTGCTCAATATGTGGTTTTGTTGCTGATTTGCTGCCTCTTTGCTTTCGTCTATTGTGCGCTACGAAAAATGAAGGCTGCCAGTGGCAGCCTTCATCCGTTTATTCTTGCCCCTCATCGTCGGCAGAGGCATCGGTTGTGTCGTCATCCGGATGTGCTGGCGGCCAGCCCCCCATACTCTTCCAGCGGTTGACGATATGACAGAACAGCTCTGTGGTGCGTTCGGTGTCATAGAGGGCCGAGTGTGCCTCTTTATTGTCAAACGGGATGCGGGCGCTTTGGCACGCTTTGGCCAGCACGGTCTGACCCAGCGCCAATCCGGAGAGGGCTGCGGTGTCGAAGGTCGCAAACGGGTGGAACGGATTGCGCTTGAGGCCAGCGCGCTCGGCTGCCGCCATCACGAAGCCGTGATCGAAGGTGGCGTTGTGGGCCACTATGATGGCGCGGCCGCAATCCTGCTCCTTCATCCCCTTGCGGATCCCCTTGAAGATCTCGGTCAGCGCCTCTTTTTCCGAGACAGCGCCACGCAACGGGTTGTAGGGGTCGATGCCGGTGAACTCCAGCGCAGCCTTTTCCAGGTTGGCCCCTTCGAAGGGCTCGACATGAAAGTGGAATACCTGATCGGGAACGAGCCAGCCCTGCTCATCCATTTTCAGGGTGTAAGCCGCGATTTCGAGCAGGGCATCGGTCTTGGCGTTGAACCCGGCTGTTTCAACATCGATGACGACGGGGTAAAAACCACGGAAACGGCCCTTGAGGGTATGAACTGCGTCGGTCATGGGATCTCGGTCGGGATAAAATGAGGCGGCATTATGGCAAAAAAGCACAGGCTTGTCCCCCCATCCCACGCAGTCGGCCGCGCCAAGATGGCGCCGGATTCAATATCTGTGCAGCCACCAGCGGGCGGCAATCAGCGCCGTGAACGACCCCAGCAGGGCACTGGCCAGTACATCCACCGGCCAGTGCATCCCCATTACCATGCGCGACAGACCAATTCCCAGTGCCCACAGTGGCAGCAGCCAGACGCCCGTGGGAGCGCGGGCCAGCCAGATCAGACCAAAAAATTGGGCCAGGCTGATGGCGGCGATGCTGTGGCCAGAGGGGAAGGCGTAGTTCACCTCGGCCTGCCAGTGGTGGCCGAGCCATTCTGGCAGGACCAGCAACTGGCTGGCGGCGTGAACCTGTTCACTGCGCACATCGACGCTACTGGCGTAGAAGTGCTTGATGGCCGGGATCAGCGACTGACTCTCCAGCCAGAGCAGGTAGGGTCTGGGCTCCTCGGTCAGGTGCTTGATCAGGCTCTTGAGCACCCAGTCGCTGGCGAGCAGAGCAGCCAGTGCACACCCCAGCGCAATGAAGGGGGCCAGCTCCAGTTTGAGTTTGTAGCGGGTCAGCAGCAGCAAGAGGGCGCCACTGACACCGATCCCGGGAATATCGACCATGCGGGTGAGGGCGTATGACCACCATAGCCAGCCTGATTGCAGTGAACCGGTCAGAAAAGGCTGCCAGGGCAGGGTGGCGAGCAGCAGCAGGGGCAGGATCAACAGGGCAGTGAAGCCAAGCACCTGACTGCGGGTCAGTGAGCAGACAGAGGTTGAGAACGACGGGGCGTGTGGCGGCATGGTGGGTATGGGCGATCGCGAAAAAGAGAGGCATTGTGCCACCGTGATATGCCCGGACAA
Source organism: Aeromonas sp. (assembly GCF_050633025.1). Lineage (GTDB taxonomy): Bacteria > Pseudomonadota > Gammaproteobacteria > Enterobacterales > Aeromonadaceae > Aeromonas. The sequence goes on along the minus strand of NZ_JBODRQ010000003.1, from coordinate 26,669 downwards.
AGCCGAGCAGCACGTTTGTTACCTCTGCTTACACATTTGTGGCGACATCCTCTGTTTTAGCGGGTGGATGGAGCGGCTGCCGCGCAATGTGGTCCCGTTTCGTGCCGGATTGCATCACAGGCTGAAATCTCGGGCGGCTTTGCGCTAGAATGGCGCCCCCGTGGCGGTTGTGACCAAAGAGAGCCCGATGAAGATAGTCGTTGATGAGAATATGCCCCATGCCGTGGAGCTGTTTGCCGAATTTGGCGAGGTGTTCCCCTTGCCCGGACGGCAGATGCAGGCCCGTGATCTGCTGGATGCCGATGTGCTGCTGGTGCGCTCGGTCACCCGCGTCAACGGCGATTTGCTGGCGACCAGCCCCAAACTCGGGTTTGTCGGCACCGCCACCATAGGCACCGACCATGTGGACAAGGCGTTGCTGGCAAGCCGCAATATTCCCTTCTTCAGCGCCCCCGGTTGCAACAAGTATTCGGTGGGGGACTATGTGCTCTCCGCTTTGCTGGTGCTGGCGGAGCGCTATGAACTCGACCTCTCGGCCATGACGCTGGCGGTGATTGGCGCGGGCAATACCGGCGAGTGTGTGGCGACCAAGGCCCAAGCACTCGGCATGCGGGTGCTGCGCTGCGATCCGCCCAAGGCGCGGGAAAATCCCGCAGCGGGTTTTGTCGATTATCAGACCGCCCTTGGCGCCGATATTGTCAGCTTCCATGTGCCCATTACCCGTGAAGGGCCGGATGCCACCTACCATCTGCTCGATGCCGAACAGATTGCCGCGCGCCCTGCCGGGCAGATCCTGATCAATGCCTCCCGTGGCGAGGTGTGGGATAACCGGGCCCTGCTGGCGCGCCAGTCGGGAGATGCGCCATTGCGACTGGTGATGGATGTGTGGGAGAACGAGCCCGAGCCACTGGCTGCGCTGGTGCCCCATACCGAGATCGCTACCCCTCATATCGCCGGTTACAGCCTGGAGGGGAAGGCCCGCGGTACCTGGATGCTCTATCAGGCGCTCTGCCAGCAGCTGGGACGCCAGCCTCGTCAGGATTTGAGTCAGCTGTTGCCTGCCCCCGATGTGCAGGCAGTGGTGCCGGGCCGCGCGCCGGATCAGGCGCTGATCAAACAGCTGGTACATCTGGTCTATGACGTGCGCCGCGATGATGCCCGTTTCCGTGCCCGACTCGGTCTGCCCGGCAGCTTTGACGAGCAGCGCAAACACTACCCCGAGCGCCGTGAACTATCCTCCCTGCAGGTTGAGGGGGCGTTTGCCGACCAGGCGCTGGGCGAGCTGGGATTTGCGCTGTCACGCCCCTGAGTCGGGGACTAAGAGTTGGAAGATAACCGGAAGGGGTGAGCCGTACTGGCTACCTCGACCCCATTTTTTACTGAGCTGGCGCAGATCCTGCTGCGCCAGCTCAGCCATATCAGGCTGCGTCATCTCGCCGTGCGGGAGCCTGCCGACCATGGCGCCACCCGGCGCCATTGCAGCATTATCAGAGGAGAACAGAATGAGCCAGCAGTTTAACGTAGCGGTATTGGGTGCCAGCGGCGCCGTGGGTCAGGCGATGATCGAGATCCTGGAAGAGCGCGAATTTCCGGTAGCGACCCTCTATCCGCTGGCTTCCAGCCGCAGTGCCGGTGATACCGTGCGCTTTGGCGGCAAGAACCTCGAGATCCTCGATGTGGAGGAGTTTGACTGGAGCCAGGTGCAGATCGCACTCTTCTCCGCCGGTGCCGAGGTCTCTGCCAAGTGGGCACCGATTGCTGCCGAACACGGCTGCATCGTCATCGACAACACCTCCTGCTTCCGTTACGACGAAGATATCCCGCTGGTGATCCCGGAAGTGAACCCGGATGCGCTGGCCGATTTTCGCAATCGCAACATCATCGCCAATCCCAACTGCTCCACCATCCAGATGCTGGTGGCCCTTAAGCCGTTGCACGACGAAGTGGGCATTGCCCGCATCAACGTGGCCACCTATCAATCCGTGTCAGGCTCCGGCAAAGAGGGGGTCAGCGAGTTGGCGGGTCAGACCGCTCATCTGCTCAACGGCCGTCCGGTGGAACCGACTCTTTATCCGCAACAGATCGCCTTTAACCTGATCCCGCAGATCGACAGCTTCACCGACAACGGCTACACCCGTGAAGAGATGAAGATGGTATGGGAAACCCAGAAGATCCTCGGCGATGCCAGCATTGCCGTGAACCCGACTTGCGTGCGGGTGCCGGTCTTCTACGGCCACGCCGAGGCGGTACACCTCGAACTGCACCAGCCACTCGATGCCGAACAGGTCAAGGACCTGCTGCGTAGCGCCCCCGGTGTGAGCCTGTTTGATGACGAAGGGGACTATCCGACCCCGGTGCGCGATGCCACCGGCAAGGATGAAGTGCTGGTGGGACGGGTGCGTCAGGATATTTCTCATCCCAATGGTGTAAATATGTGGATCGTGGCCGATAACGTTCGTAAGGGAGCTGCAACCAACAGTGTACAGATTGCCGAACTGCTGGTTCGCGACTATCTGTAAGGCTGGTCAGATGCTACAGATGCGCAGCAGGGAGTGCTGCACATCTGGCCCCGGGGTGTGACCCATGCCGCACTCCGTCACTTCAAGATTCTGTTGCGATATCAACTGATTAAGTTTTTTCCTACACTCAGGGTCAAGTTGGGTGCTAAATGTGTCGGACTGCTGGCTTGCCAGGCGAGCCTGATTTATATTGAACCGACTGTTTTGGGGTAACTATCCAGAATTTTCAATGTGATAGGGCCGTCATACGAAGGAACGAATATGGGACATTCCCGCATAACATTGGCAACACTACTCGCATTGGGTCTGCTGGGCACAGTCCAGGCTGAAGACCCGGCGCGGGAGCCTTTTTTTGTCGAGCTAAAAGGCCCTGACGAACCTGCACCTCCTGCCGTCAATTCCCAGCCGCTGGTGCAGCCGGTCGCCAGACCCGTGGCGCAACCGGTGCGGGCAACTGCCCAGCCGGTGGTGCGTCAGGTCACTGCCAATGCCGGTAGTTATGGCCCTGTTCGTCCAACCGATACTCTCTGGAGTCTGGCGAGCAAATACCGTCCCTCCAGTAGTGTCAGCGTCTACCAGACCATGGTGGCGATCTACGAGAAAAACCCCCGCAGTTTTGCCGATGGCAATATCAACCACATTCTGGTGGGGTCACGCATCCTGCTGCCGACCGTGGCCGAGGCGAGCGTCATCACCGATGCCCAGGCCCGCGCCAAGTTCCGCAGCGACAACGCCAGCTGGAAGGGGTTAAGCCCCAAATATCTGGCTGACAAGCAGGCCCATACCGCCAAACCGGCTGCCGCCAAACCCTTGAAGGCAGAAGTGGCCAAGTCTGAGCCAGTGCAAGCCGCCCCTGCGCCGCTGCCAGTGGCGAAAGCCGCCCCCATTCCCGCCCCGGTTGTGGCACCGCAACCGGCAGCTGAAACCAAAGAAGTGGCCAAGGTGAGCGAGCCTGCGCCGAAAGAGGCGGTAGCTCCTGCTTCGAGCGCTGCAGAAGGCACCACACCGGCGCCTCTGCCTTCCAATCTGGATAAACCGGTGGGTAAACCGGCCACCGAGATGGCGCTGGCACTGGAAGATGCCAATGCCCAGCTTGGCCAGGTGACTGAAATGAACCACCGGCTGAAATTGCGTCTGCAATCTCTGACCGAAGAGGTAGAGACCCTCAAGGCCCAGTTGCAGGATCAGACGGCGCTGCAAAAAGAGATTGCCGAGCTCAAGGCCCAAGCCGTTCCGCCGGTGGCAGCCGAGCCTGAGCCTGAGAAAAACTGGTTGATGGATCTGCTCGCCTCACCGCTCAACCTCGCCATGATCATCCTGCTGCCGGTGCTGCTGGTATTGGCGCTGGTGACCCTGTGGCTGCGTGCCCGTGCCCGCCGCGAGCTGGAAGAGCAGGAGAAGAGCCTCTCCGAATCCACCGCGATGATGATGGATCAGGATCAAGGCGAGTTTGATGGTCTGCTGAGTGTCGATGTGACCGACAACGAGCCGATGTGCCCGGTGCCGGATCTCAATACCCCAGATGGCTTTATGCCACTTGAACCGAGCAAGCCGGATGTGGATCTGGTGTTCAGCGATGACGGCGAGATGGCGCATCAAGGCTTCGAGCCGGAGCGGATGGCGGCCCAACCAGCCAGTCGTGACCCGGATCTGGTGCCGGATCTCGATCTATCGGTGGATGAGCCTATTGCGCAGGCAAACGCGCCCGCCATGGATCTGGCCAGCGAGTTCAATCCCAAGCCCAAGCCCAAGGCCGCGGATGAGGTCATGAGCGAAGAGGAGTTGCAGGCCGCCCTGTTTGCCGAGCTGGATGCGGATCTCTCAGCCGACCTCGAGCCCGATTTGAGCACCATCGACGAAGTCGGCGCCGCTGACGACGATCTGGCGAGCTTTGATCTTAGCGATTTCGAAAGTGCCTTCAACGAGCCTGCAGCAGGCAAAGATGAGAACGGCATTGATCTCAGTGCTGATGAGAGCGCAGATGCTATGCTGGCCGAACTTGGTCTTGAGCCTGTCAAAGCCAAGAAGGACAAACCGGACCTGGAATGGGATCCCAACGAGCTGGCGCTCTCCGATTTTGAAGATGCGTTTGCTGAGGTGGAGTCTCATCCGGCAGATGTTAAGCCCCGTGACCAGGCACAGCAGAGCGGCTACGTCGAGATAGACAAGCTGCTGGCCGAAGCCGATGCTACCGCGCCGGAGCAGGAGCCTTATCAGGGCTTCTCGCTGGATGTGGGGCTCGATGGCTTCCCCGAGGTGTTGCCGGAATCCACCGGATTTGACGTGGATGCTGACGACGGCGGTGTGGGGGCCAAATTGGATCTGGCCCGTGCCTACCTCGAGATTGACGACAAGGACAGCGCCCGCGAGCTGCTGCAAGAGGCGGCGGAGCAGGGTAGCGATCACCAGCGTGCCGAAGCCGAGAAGTTGCTCAAGCGGTTGGGTTAAAGCATCTCCCATCACGGGATCAGCAAAACGGGGGCAGCCAGCAGGCTGCCCCTTCTTTTGGCGATTGGCGATGGGGTGAGCATGGCCGCACAGGCTCGCTATTCAGGCCAATTGCGCGCGTGGTGGGACTTTTCGGGCTGAGCGCGTATAATCCGCCCCGTTTCTTTCACTGCGTTTTCACAACAAGACAAGTTTATCCATGCGAATTGCCATAGGTATTGAATATGACGGCAGCCGGTATTTCGGCTGGCAGCGTCAGCGTGAAGTGATCAGCGTGCAGGCTGAACTGGAGACGGCGCTGAGCCGGATAGCCAACCACCCTGTCTCTATCCAGTGTGCCGGGCGCACCGATGCCGGTGTCCATGCGACCGGCCAGGTGATCCACTTCGATACCGAGGCGAACCGTGCCGAAGGGGCCTGGACCCTGGGACTCAATTCCAACCTGCCGCCCGATATCGCCGTGCGCTGGGTCAAGCAGGTGGACGAGAGCTTCCACGCCCGCTTCAGCGCCACCGCACGCCGCTACCGCTATGTCATCTACAACCACAACTACCGGCCGGCGATCCTTGGCAGTGGCGTCAGCCACTACCACGAGACCATCGATGCCGAGTTGATGCACCTGGCGGGCCAGAGCCTGCTGGGGGAGCACGACTTCAGCACCTTCCGTGCCGTTGCCTGCCAATCCAACACCCCGTGGCGCAATGTGACCCATCTGTGTGTCAGCCGTCAGGGGCCCTATATCGTGCTGGATATTCGCGCCAACGCCTTCCTGCACCACATGGTGCGCAACATCACCGGCTCCCTGCTGCTGGTGGGGCAGGGGCTTAAACCTGTGGAGTGGATTGCCGAGGTGCTGGCTGCCCGAGATCGCAATCTGGCCGGGCCGACCGCCAAGGCCGGTGGCCTCTATCTGGTCGACGTGGATTACCCGGTCGAGTTTGCTCTGCCGCAGTTGCCGCTTGGCCCGTTGTGGCTGCCGGACTCGGCACCGGGTATGACCAGTTTTTAGTAACTGCGCCCGAAAAATTGTGGTTTAATGACCCGTCATTTGTTGCCATCGAGCGATTAAGTCATTGAACAATCTAGGCTCGATGCGTTTTGTCAGGCACAAAAGCATTAAGGAATTCCATGAGCTGGCTTGAGAAGATTCTTCCCAAGAGCAAGATCACTGCGCCCCGTCGTCACAACATTCCGGAAGGGGTGTGGACCAAGTGCAGTGCTTGTGAACAGGTGCTCTACCGGGCAGAGTTGGAGCGCAACCTCGAAGTGTGCCCCAAGTGTGATCATCATATGCGCATCAGCGCCCGCGCCCGTCTCGAGAGCTTCCTCGATGAGCAGGGTCGCACCGAAATCGGTGCCGAGCTGGAGCCGCAGGATGTACTGAAATTCAAGGATTCCAAGCGCTACAAGGATCGTTTGTCTGCCGCTCAGAAAGAGACGGCGGAGAAAGATGCGCTGGTGGTGATGAAAGGGACCCTCAAAGGGGTACCGGTTGTCGCCTGTTCGTTCGAATTCTCCTTCATGGGTGGCTCCATGGCCTCCGTGGTCGGTGCCCGCTTCGTGCGCGCCGTCGAGGAGTGCATCAAGGAAGGCCGTGGTCTGGTCTGCTTCTCCGCCTCTGGTGGTGCGCGCATGCAGGAAGCGCTGTTCTCCCTGATGCAGATGGCCAAGACCAGTGCAGCGCTGGACCGACTCACCAAGGCGGGCCTGCCCTATATCTCCGTGCTGACCGACCCCACCATGGGTGGCGTCTCTGCCAGTCTGGCGATGCTGGGTGACATCAACGTGGGCGAGCCCAAGGCGCTGATCGGCTTTGCCGGCCCGCGTGTTATCGAGCAGACCGTGCGCGAGAAACTGCCGGAAGGCTTCCAGCGCTCCGAGTTCCTGCTGGAAAAGGGTGCCATCGATCTCATCATCGATCGCCGCGAAATGCGTAACCGTCTGGCCAGCCTGCTCGCCAAAATGCTGAATACTCACGTCATCGAAGAGTGAAGATGAGTTCAAACATGCAACAATCCCAAAGCCGGTCGCTGGTCGACTGGCTTTCTTATTTGGAGCAGATCCATCCGGTCAATATCGACATGGGGCTGGATCGGGTCGGTGCTGTCGCCCAGCGCATGGGGCTTACCCAGCTGCCGTTCAAGGTGATCACGGTGGCGGGCACCAACGGCAAGGGCTCCAGCTGTGCCATGGCGGCCAGCATTCTGATGGCCGCAGGCTACAAGGTCGGCGTCTACTCCTCTCCCCATCTGCTGCGCTTTACCGAGCGGGTGCGGGTCAACGGGCAAGAGCTGCCCGACAGCGATCATTGCGCCGCCTTTGCCGAGGTGGAAGCAGCTCGCGGCGAGATTGCCCTTACCTTCTTCGAGTTCGCCACACTGGCCGGTTTGTGGCTCTTCTGCCGCGCCGCACCGGATGTGCTGCTGCTGGAAGTCGGCTTGGGTGGGCGGCTCGATGCCACCAATGTGGTGGAGTCCGATGTGGCGATGATCACCTCCATTGCCCTCGATCATTGCGACTGGCTGGGTGATACCCGCGAAGCCGTGGCGGTGGAGAAGGCTGGCGTTTATCGCGCCGGTAAACCCGCCATCAGTGGCGAGCCCAATCCGCCTGCGACTATCGCCAGCGAAGCGCTGCGTCTTGGCGCCAATCTGCGTCAGGTCGGTATCGATTTTCGTGGCGATGAGCACGAGAGCGGTTGGGATTATCACGGCCTCAACCAGTGGCGGGATCTGCCAAAACCGGCGCTGCCGCTGATGAACGCGGTGACCGTGCTGGCGGCGCTGGAATCCCTCGGCTTGCCGCTGCCGGAGTCCGCCATTCGTGACGGGCTTGCCAATGCCCGGCTGGTTGGCCGGATGCAGCAGTTGCAAAGTGCGCCGCTGGTGATCGTCGATGTGGCCCACAACCCCCATTCGGCGGCCTATCTGGCCGCGCAATTGCGCAAGATGCCCTGCACGGGTGTGCGCCGCGCCGTGGTGGGCATGCTCAAAGACAAGGACATGGCGGGATCCCTTGCCGAACTTGATGGCCTGATTGGCGAGTGGTATCTGGCCAGCCTCACCGGCCCGCGCGCCGCCACCGCTGCGCAACTGGCTGCAGCGTTGGGAGAGGGCAAGGGGCCTGCCACGGCGTTTGATGATGTTCGCGCCGCTTATCAGGCAGCATTGGCCGCATCGAGTCCAGACGATATGGTCATTGTGTTTGGTTCGTTTTACACTGTCGCCGACATTCTGGCGGGTGTCGCCGTCTAGGCCACACCCCGGCTCTCCGGCCTTCTGGCGGGGAGCCAAATCGCATATTGAGTTACGTAAAGGTAGGATTCAACTTGGCCTCGAAGTTTCAAAACCGTCTGGTGGGCACCGTCATCCTGGTGGCCCTGGTTGTTATTTTCCTGCCGGACTTGCTGGATGGTCACAAGCTGGCACAAAAGGAGGAGGCCTTTGCCAAGATCCCGCTGCGCCCCGAGCTGGAGCCAGCCAAACCTGCACTGCAGGTCTCGGCAGCCAGCAGCCTGCCAGCCGACCATCTGGCCAGCCAGCAACAGGCCTCTGCGGCCCAGCAGTGGCAAGTGGAAGAGGTGGCTGACCCCATGACCCTCGCCGGTCAGGGCAACGGTGCACAACCGGCGACAACCCCTGCCGCACCGGCGCCGGTCCAGCCGCAACAGAATGCCCAACCCAAGCCACAGCCCAAGCCGGAAGTGGTGGCCAAAAAACCGGTCGAACCGCCCAAGCCAGCACCCAAGCCGACGCCAGCCAAACCGGTTGAAGTGGCCAAGGCGCCCGCACCGGCCAAGCCGCAGGCGGGTCAGATCAAGTCCCTCGACGATCTGATTGAAAGCAAGATGACCCAGCCGACCACCCCCGCGCCTGCTGCAGCACCGGCACAGGGTAGCTGGATCCTCCAGCTTGGCGCCTTCAAGAACGTCGACAGCGTCAACGCGCTGGTGAGCAAGCTGCGGGCGGCGGGCTACTCTGCCCACACATCGCCGCGCACACCGGTGCAGGGTCAGCTCAACCGGGTCTTTATCGGACCGGATGTTTCCAAGGCCAAACTGCAGGGGATGCAAGGGCGGATCTCCCAGATGACCGGCCTCAGTGGCTCGGTGGTCTCTTACAATCCGTGACGGCTTGCCGTTCGCAATGGCCCTCTGAAACAAACACCGCGCCTCGTGCGCGGTGTTTTTTTATCTGGCAGTCGTGATTTTTACGGTTGGCGTCGTGCAGGCTACCCCCTAGTTGGGATTTTCGGACAGTTGGGGTAGTCTGAGGCCTTCTGCTATTCACAGGAGTTCAAGATGATCCTCTCGACGACCCCCACGCTGGAAGGCAAAACCATTCGTGAATACCGCGGCATCGTGGTGGGCGAAGCCATCCTCGGCGCCAACATTTTCAAGGATCTCTTTGCCGGGATCCGCGACATTATCGGTGGCCGCTCCGGCGCCTATGAAAAAGAGCTGGCCCGTGCCCGCGAGATCGCCTTCGATGAGCTGAAAGAGCGTGCCGCAGCCCTTGGCGCCAATGCCGTGGTCGGCATCGATATCGACTACGAGGTGGTGGGGCAAAATGGCAGCATGCTGATGGTCAGCATCAGTGGCACCGCGGTAGTGGTGTGACACGTCATACCCCAAGATAAGGTCCCTCTTTTTGTGTTTCTACACTGTGGTGAGCCAGCCGCTGTGGCAAAAGGGGCGCTAAGAGATAATCAAGGCTCTGTTTTCACGGTCCGATGAGACATAGGGAGATGTGATTGATTCCGAGACTCCTTGCACCGCCACTCAAGCGCGGCGACACCATAGGTTTTTTCTCCCCCTCCAGCGCGGCAACCGTCTGGGCTCCCAACCGCTTTGCCCGTGCAAAAGCCTTTCTCGAAGGGCAGGGCTTCCGGCTCAAGGCGGGTAGCCTCACCGGCCAGCAGGATCACTGGCGATCCGGCACCATTGCCGCGCGGGCCGAGGAGCTCAACGCCCTTATTCGCGACCCCGAGGTGCGCTGCATCATGTCGGTGATTGGCGGCAACAACTCCAACTCCCTGCTGCCTTACCTCGATTTTGAGGCGCTGAGGCGCGATCCCAAGATCATCGTTGGCTACTCCGATGTGACGGCCTTGCTGCTCGGCATCCATGCCCAGACTGGTTTGGTTACCTTCTATGGCCCGGCGCTGGTGGCCTCGTTCGGCGAGCTGCCGTCGCTGGTGGACGACACACTTGCCAGCTTTTTACAGATTGTGCTGGCCGACGAGGCTGGCGTCCCCTGCACGTTGCCCACCCCCGCGCACTGGACCGATGAATGGCTCGATTGGGAGAATCAGACCCGGGCCAAGCAGTGCCAGCCCAATCGGCTTATCTCGGTGGGTTCTGGCCGGGTGCAGGGGCGACTGATGGGCGGCAACCTGAACACCATGGCGGGGGTCTGGGGCTCCCCCTATATGCCGGCCATCGAACGCGGTGACATTCTGCTGCTGGAGGACAGCCTGAAATCTGCCGAGACGGTGGAGCGCTCCTTCGCCCATCTCAAGTTGTGCGGGGTGTTTGATCGGATCGGCGCCCTTATCCTCGGCAAGCACGAGCTGTTCAATGATCAGGGCAGCGGCAAGCGCCCCCTCGATATCCTGCTGGAAGTGGTGGGGGAGCCGAACTTCCCCATTCTGGCGGAGTTTGATTGCGCTCATACCCATCCCATGCTGACGTTGCCACTGGGCATCGAGGCGAAGTTGGATCTCGACTGCCAGCAGCTTACCTTGCTGGAGCACTGGTGGCGAGCTGGCTGAGTGTGGCACGTGTGTCAACAAACATGTATGTGGAAACAAAGTTGCTTATGCGGCCTTGTTGGTACGGCGAGGAAGCCTTGGGCTCCCTCGTTTTTTTCGCTATGGTGTTACCTCACTCTGGAGGTGCCATGAATCAGACCATCGATCTTATCCGTTCCCATCGCTCCATTCGTCAGTTCACTGCCGAGCAGATCGCTCCGCAGCAGTTGGACGCCATTCTGGCTGCCGCCCAGTCGGCACCGACCTCAAGTTTTCTGCAGGTAACCAGCATCATTCGGGTGACCGGGACCGATGCACGCAAGCAACTGGCACAGCTGGCTGGTCATCAACCTTATGTCGAGCGAGCTGCGGAGTTTCTGGTATTTTGTGCCGATTACCACCGCCACAGTCAGATCGTGTCCGATGCCCAGACCGGCTATGCGGAGCAACTGCTGATTGGTGCTATAGATGGTGCCCTGATGGCGCAGAATGCCTTGTTGGCTGCCCAGTCGCTGGGGCTGGGTGGGGTCTATATCGGCGGACTTCGAAACTATCCTGCAGAGGTGAGCGACCTGCTGGAGTTGCCTGATCGGGTGATCCCGCTCTTTGGCCTCTGCCTCGGTCATCCAGATCAGCAGCCAGAGCAGAAACCCCGTTTACCACGGGCTCTGGTAGTGCATCAGGAGCATTATCGGCGTGATCTGGATCGCGATCTGCTGGCTCAGTATGATCAGCAGATCGAGGCTTACTATCAGGCTCGCAGCAGTAACAACAAGCAGCAGTCCTGGAGCAGCCAGATCCGCGCCATCCTGACCAAGGAGTCCCGTCCTTACATGCTGGGCTTTCTGCAATCCCGAGGCTTTAACCTCAAGTAATGAGCCTGATGGGCGATACTTAAAGGGAGCGTAGATCTTGTACGCTCCCTCTTGATCCTGCCATCGCCCTGAGCGCTATAGCACAGCTTGGCGACAAATCGTGGGCATGGGGGGACCTGCAGGCTACCTTAAGTGGGTAAGCTGTTGTAGGATCAGACAATTGGCTTGGGACAGGGGTTTGAACATCCTATGATTTTAACTTTGGTATTGCTGTCTATCGGCGCACTCCTTTTTTTGGTTATCGCCTATAACGTGGTACAGCAATATAAGCAGAAAGCAGAGGCTGAAAAGCGTCACGCTGTTGCCAGACACAAAACGGTAGCGGATGAGACCGAAGAGGTGCTGCTGAATGTCAATCTGGTGCCTTTTTCCAAAAATATGGTGCTGTTGCTTCAGCACCGGATCCTCGATGCCTATCGCGCCATTGCCCAGCTGTTGCCCAACAACCAGGTCAAGCAGCGCATCGCCGATGTTCAGATCCAGATTAAGAATGTACAGGAAAATTACAGTGCGCAGGATGAGGGGCACTTCAAGACCCCTGAGTCCGATCGTCAGGCGATCCAGATGTTGCAACTGGTGAAGAAACTGCGTGCCGTGTTGCGGGTTGAGCACAACAAGGGCAAGATTGACCCGCAAGGGTTTGCTCAGGAGGATCGTCGCCTCGAGCTGATGCAGCTCAAGATCAACATCTCCAATTTGGTCAAGCGGGCGATGGATGCCCGTATTCAGGGCCAATATGGCACTTGCCGCCAGCTCTATACCAAGGGACTGTCGGTCATGGCGAGCGTAACCGACAAGGACCCCTATCTGCTGGCCCGTGAAGAGGATATGCGGCAGGGGCTCAAGGAGCTGGAAGAGCTGCAGCAGCAAAACAGCGCACAGGATCTGCAAAACGTCAGGGATCAGGAAGCCGACGAGCTCGATGTCCTGTTTCAACCCAAGAAGAAATGGTAAGCATGTCCCACCCACTCGATTCCACACTGGGGCCAATGGCCCCATTTGTTTCTCAGCTGTTGGCCGAACTGGCCGCCACTGGCGTCACAATTTCACAGCCAACGGTCGATCACCTCTGTTATCGGGCGGCTACCCTGCAGGAGTACCGTGCGCTATGTGCTGTGCTGGCTGAGGCAGGCACCTTGCTGGTGGAGGGGATGATTGGCGGACGTCCCATCGCCACTTATCAGTTGCATCAGCCGCTGTTGGCTGATGAGGTACAGGTACCCTGTATCGAGCTGGCTGCACCGAAACCGGGTCGCGTCCATCAGGCTGGGCTGGAACATATCGAGCTGGTGGTCGCTTCACTGCAAGATCTGGTAGCGCGCTATCCCGAGCAGCCATTCAAAACCGGCAACATGCAGGATACCCGCAACCCCGATATTGGCCTGATGTTGCCCTCCGGCCAGATCAAGCTTCATCTGCGCCCGCTGACTGAGGTGATCGCCGAAGAGGTGGCGACCGGTGCTGTGGTCGCGGTGCCTGCGGATTATTTCGATCAGGAGTGATCCTGCGCTCAATGCGGTGCGAGCCTGACAGGCTCTTGAATAACGCAGCAAAAGGGGTCACCGGTGTGACCCCTTTTGCTATCTGGTGGCGCTGGGTTGCGAGAGCGCTATCTGCTCGTGGGTGACCCAGTTTGTGCTGATCCCGTTACCCGTGTCGGTGGGGCCGCCGGGTGGGGAGCGGCGATTCGCTTCGTTGCTTGAGGTGGCCGAGCCAGAGGCTCAAGCCCGCCGTCAGGATGAGGACCAGTTCAATCCCCATGACCAGACCGCCAAGCTCGCCCTGCTCCCAGAACGGGTGCAGGTAAAGCCCCCCCAGACTGGCTCCCAGATAATAGGCCACGAGATAGAGGGAGGAGGCGAGGGCGCGGTTGTGTTCGACATGATGACCGACCCAGGCGCTGGCGCAGGCGTGTGCCAGGAAAAAGCCGAAGCTGGAGACCAGCAAGCCGCTCAGGATCCCGAGCAGGCTAGCTTGCAGCAGCCACAGACTGCCGATGGCCATCAGGGCGATCCCGACCAGCAGCATGCGTTGTGCCCCCCAGCGGTTGGCAAAGCGGCCGCTCAGGGAGGAGGCCACCGTTCCCGAGAGATAGGTGAGAAACAGCATGCCGAGCCACTGGGTGGGCAAGGAGAAAGGGGGCTTTGCCAGCAGGAAGGTGAGATAACTGAACTGGTTCAGAAACACCATAAAGTTGAGCCCGCCGATAAGGTAAGCCCCTACCAGCAAGGGATTGGTCAGGTGTTGCTGCAAGGCGCGGGCAAATTGGCCGCGAACGGGGGCGCTCGCCACAAAGCGGGTCTGATGGGGCAGCAGCCAGAAGACCAGCGGCAGCAGTGACAGGCTGATCGCACCAATCCCCAGAAAGGTATGCTGCCAGTCGCCAAACCAGCCCGCCAACAGGCCGCCGACCACCCGACCGGCAATGCCACCGAGGGAGTTGGCGGCAATATAGACCCCCACCGCCGAGAGCAGCGCCCGTTTGCTGAACTCTTCCCCCATATAGGCAATCGCGGTCGCGGGCAGCCCTGCCAGCAGCGCGCCCTGCAGGATGCGCAGCAACAGCAGGGAACCAAACTGCTCAACCAGCGGGATCAACAGTGAGAGCAGGATCGCCAGGGTGAGGGTACCCAGCATGACTTGCCGACGGCCATGGCGATCCGCCAGTCTGGCGCAGATCAGCAAGGAGGCGGCGAGGCCTGCAGTGCATCCTGCCAGGGTCCAGCTGGCCGAGAGGGAGTTGACCGAGAAGACCTCGGCAATCAGGGGTAACAGGGGGTGGGTCTGATAGAGGTTCAGAAACACCAGAAAAGAGCCCAGGCTGAGGGCCAGGGTTGCACGTATCCACTCGCGACTTCCAACTTCAATCATTGCGTATTGTCCTGACTACTTTTGGTCAGGGTAGAGCTCTTTCTGTTATAAATATAATATATTTAAGTTATTCATCTCATAAGTTGAATTGATACATGGATCTGAAACAGCTCACCTATCTGCTGGCGGTCAGGGATGCCGGCTCATTTACCAAGGCAGCCAACAGTCTGCATGTGGCACAACCGGCCATCAGCATGGCCATTGCCAAACTGGAGCAGCAGCTCGAGCTGCGGCTATTTGATCGACAAGACCGGGCGGTACGGCTTACCCCGGAGGGAGAGGTGCTCTGTCGCCATGCCGAGCGTCTGTTGCTGCAGATGCATCAGGCCGAGGCCGAGATGGCCGAGCTCAAGGGGCTGGAGCGGGGGGAGGTGCGGATCGGGATCCCCTATATGATGGGCTCCTACTATTTTCCCCCTCGTCTGATGGCCTTCAAGCATCGCTACCCCGGTCTCAAGATCCGGGTTGAGGAGGCAGGCACCCGCGAGCTGCTCAGCCGGATGGTGGATGGCTCCCTCGATCTGGCCATTCTCATCACCAGTGATCTCCCCCCCCGCCATTGAGGGGGCTCATCTGCTGAGCGAAGAGATGTTGATGGTGGTGGGGGACGATCATCCTCTGCGCGGTGAATCGACCGTGACACTCTCGCAGTTTTTCGCCCAGGAGCTGGCGCTGTTTCGCCGCGGTTTCTATCACCGGGAGCATATGGAGGCGCTGGCCCAGAGCCTGGGCGTTGAACTCGATATTGCCTTCGAGAGCAATCTTATCCCTCTGCTCAAGGCGGTGGTGCGGCAAGGCTTTGCGGTGACCACCTTCTTGCGAATGGTGCTGGAAGAGGAGCCGGATCTGAGTGGTGTGCCCTTCGACCCGCCCATCTATCTCGATCTCTGCGTGGCGTGGCGGCGGGGTGATCCGCTCTCCATGGCCAATCGTGCCTTGCGTGATTTTCTACTCAAGGATCGTCCGGCCTGATAGCGGCGGGCCATTGCTGAAAGTTTGTTACTATTAACGGTGGGTTTGCTTGAGGGCTACACCATGAAACTGCAGCAATTGCGCTATATCGTCGAGGTAGCCAACCACAGGCTGAATCTGTCGGCCACCGCAGATAGCCTTTTCACCTCCCAGCCCGGGATCAGCAAACAGGTGCGGATGCTGGAGGATGAGCTGGGGATCCAGATCTTCGAGCGCAGCGGCAAACACCTGACCCAGATCACCCCCATCGGTCGGGATGTGATCAAAGTGGCGGCCGAGGTGTTGGACAAGGTCGCCACCATCAAGGTCATGGCCAGGCAGCATGTGCATCCGGAGCAGGGAACTCTCACCATTGCCGCTACTCATCTACAAGCCCGTTATATTCTGCCCGCCATCCTCAAGGGATTCATGGCCCGCTTTCCCAAAGTTGCCGTAACTGTGATGCAGGGGAGTGCGACGCAGTGCCGCGCAGCCGTGCATGATGGCGCTGCCGATCTGCTGCTGGCCGATGAACCGGAGGAGGGGAGCGATCTGTTGATGCTCCCCTCTTTTCAGTGGCAACGGGGCTTGGTGCTGCCAAAGGAGCATCCATTGGCCAGAGCAACATCGCTGACCCCGGCCGAGCTGGTGGAGTTTGCATTGGTGACCGATGGAAGGGCGATCTCTGCTGCTCATGGCTCTGATTGTGCTCATGCCGAGAGCAGGATCGCCTGCTGTGCGAGCGACAGCGATGTGCTCAAGACCTATGTCAGACAAGGAATGGGCATCGGGGTGATGGCAACTTTTGCCTGGGAGCCCCAGCGCGATGGCGATCTGGTGCTCAAAACGGCGCCCTGGCTACCAAGCGGTGTGGCCGCTATCGGGTTGCGCAGGGGGGCGTTTTTGTGCGGCTATCTCTACGACCTGATTGAGCGTCTCGCGCCGCAATGGACCCGGGAGCGGGTCGACCAATACTGTGCTGCCCGCACAGGTGAAGAGCTTGATGCATTGCTGGCCAATCTGACCATGCCAGTGCGATAGCGCAGATGCAGTGTGCAGGCGCTACCAGAAAAACACCTCCCAATGGGAGGCATTTGAGAGTTTTTTGTTTATCAATGCAGGCTTACTTCTTGAGCATATGATCCAGCTTGTTGGCCTTGGTCGACAGATAGAATTCGTTGTGGGGATTGCGCCCTTCCTGCAACGGAACCCGTTCGGCCACCGGAATACCGAAGGATTCCATCGCCTTCATCTTGCGCGGGTTATTGGTCATCAGTTTGAGAGACTTGACTTCAAGCTGCTTGAGCATATCGGCGCAGATGGTGTAATCGCGCATGTCGGCGGCGAAACCAAGGGCCACGTTGGCCTCCACGGTATCGGCCCCCTGATCCTGCAGGTGATAGGCGCGGATCTTGTTGAGCAAGCCGATGCCACGGCCCTCTTGACGTACATATAGCAACACGCCACGACCGGCCTTGGCGATATTCTCCATAGCCGCCTGCAACTGGAAACCGCAGTCACAACGCAGGCTGAACAGGGCGTCACCGGTCAGGCATTCTGAGTGGATCCGGCCTAACACGGGCTCTTCACCGGTAATGTCGCCCATCACCAGTGCGGCGTGATCTTTGCCTGTGCCGGTTTCCTGAAAACCTACCAGCGTGAAAGTGCCCCAGGGGGTTGGCAATTTGGATTTGGCCACGAGGGTAACGCTGCTCATAGGTTGCTCCTTACTACTAACGGCTCAAAAAAGGGGGCCAGTTTAGCGCGCCTTGTCAGGAACGACCATAAGAACAAGTCCCTGCATTGCTTAATGAAATATCCAAATGAGATGCAAGCACGGTAGTCCTCCGGTGTTTTGGTCCTTTGTGCAGATTGGTGACTGCCAGGCTCACCACATTCGGGTATAATCGGCGCCCATTAACCCACCCCTTCGGGATGGGAGCAACACAGTGCAGGAGAGAATTTATGCCTCAGATGGCCCCCGTAATGACAATTGATGGCCCCAGTGGTGCAGGTAAAGGCACCTTGTGTCAGCTGCTTGCTGAGAAGCTGGGTTGGCACTTGCTGGACTCGGGCGCCATCTATCGGGTGTTGTCCCTGGCCGCTCTGCATCACGATGTAGAGCTGGACAGTGAAGCCTCACTGGTGCCGCTGGCCGCCAATCTGGATGTGCAATTTCAGGTTGAGGGCGATCTGGTCAAGGTTATCCTGGAAGGGGAAGATGTCTCCCGCACCATCCGCACCGAAGAAGTGGGTAATGCGGCTAGTAAAATCGCTGCCTTCCCCCGGGTGCGCGAAGCCTTGCTGCGCCGTCAGCGTGCATTTCGTCAGGCCCCGGGTCTGATTGCCGATGGTCGTGACATGGGCACAGTTGTTTTCCCCGAGGCCGAGGTGAAGATTTTCCTCGACGCCAGTGCCGAAGAACGGGCCCAGCGCCGCTATAAGCAGTTGCAAGATAAGGGCTTTGATGTTAACTTTGAGCGTCTTTTAACCGAGATTCGGGAACGTGACGATCGCGACAGAAATCGCGCCGTTGCCCCCCTGAAACCGGCAGAAGATGCTCTGGTGGTAGACTCTACCGCCATGACCATAGAAGATGTACTGACAACAGTGCTCGCCTATGCAGAGCAACAACTTGGTGATGCCAGCGCAAGCTGACATCCGGTCGTCTGCACCAAGGATGGCGCAGATTATTTAAAACAACCCCGCTTGTGCTGGATGACAAGTGGATGTTTCATTTGTGACATAAACAATGATCGAATCTTTTGCTCAACTCTTTGAAGAGTCCCTGAACGCCGTTGAAACCCGTCAAGGTTCCATCGTCAAGGGTACTGTCGTTGCTATCGAGAACGGTTTCGTACTGGTTGACGCCGGTCTGAAATCCGAGTCCGCTATCCCGGCTGAAGAATTCAAAAACGCCATGGGTGAGCTGGAAATCAACGTAGGTGACTCCGTTGACGTGGCTCTGGACTCTATCGAAGATGGTTTCGGCGAAACCAAGCTGTCCCGCGAAAAAGCCAAGCGCCACGAAGCCTGGCTGCAGCTTGAAAAAGCTTACGAAGAGCAAGCTACCGTTATCGGTATCATCAACGGCAAGGTCAAGGGTGGTTTCACCGTTGAACTGAACGGCATCCGTGCCTTCCTGCCGGGTTCTCTGGTTGACGTGCGTCCGATCCGTGACACCGCTCACCTGGAAAACAAAGAACTCGAGTTCAAAGTCATCAAGCTGGACCAGAAGCGCAACAACGTTGTTGTTTCCCGTCGTGCCGTGATCGAGACCGAGAACACCTCCGAGCGTGAAAGCCTGCTGGCTAACCTGCAAGAAGGTCAAGAAGTTAAGGGTATCGTCAAGAACCTGACCGACTACGGTGCATTCGTAGATCTGGGCGGTGTTGACGGCCTGCTGCACATCACCGACATGGCGTGGAAGCGCGTTAAGCATCCTTCCGAAATCGTCAACGTTGGCGACGAGATCGCTGTCAAGGTTCTGAAGTTCGACCGCGAGCGTACCCGTGTATCCCTGGGTCTGAAGCAGCTGGGCGAAGATCCCTGGGTTGCTATCGCCAAGCGTTACCCGGAGACCACCCGTCTGTCTGGCCGCGTGACCAACCTGACCGACTACGGCTGCTTCGTTGAAATCGAAGAAGGCGTTGAAGGCCTAGTACACGTATCCGAGATGGATTGGACCAACAAGAACATCCACCCGTCCAAAGTTGTTAACGTTGGCGACGTGGTTGACGTGATGGTTCTGGACATCGACGAAGAGCGTCGTCGTATCTCCCTGGGTCTGAAGCAGTGCAAATCCAACCCGTGGCAGCTGTTTGCCGAAACTCACGCCAAAGGCGACCGTGTTTCCGGCAAGATCAAGTCCATCACTGACTTCGGTATCTTTATCGGTCTGGATGGCGGCATCGACGGCCTGGTTCACCTGTCTGACATCTCCTGGAACAACCAGGGCGAAGAAGCCGTGCGTGAATTCAAGAAAGGCGACGAGATCGAAGCCGTTGTTCTGCAAGTGGACCCGGAGCGTGAGCGCATCTCCCTGGGTGTCAAGCAGATCGAAGAAGACCCGTTCAACAAGTACCTGGCTGACAACAAGAAAGGTGCTATCGTGAAGGGTAAGGTTACCGAGGTTGATGCCAAAGGTGCCGTTATCGAACTGGCTGACGGCGTAGAAGGCTACCTGCGTGCCTCCGACGCTGCTCGTGACCGCGTAGAAGACGCCACTCTGGTGCTGTCTGTTGGTGACGAAGTTGAAGCTAAATTCATGGGCGTTGATCGTAAGAACCGCACCGTAAGCCTGTCTGTCCGTGCTAAGGACGAGGCTGATGAGCGCGTTGCTATCGATAGCCTGAACCAGCAAGAAGAAGTTGTGTTCAGCAATGCTATGGCTGAAGCGTTCAAAGCCGCCAAGGGTGAGTAATCCTTGATGCAAGAAAAGGGCGGCATTGCGCCGCCCTTTTTTATCCTGGCAAAATGAATATTGCATGTGATCGGGGAAGGAGATTTAACATTATGACCAAATCAGATCTCATCGAACAACTGGCAGCCAGCCGCATGCATATGCCGGCCAAGGATGTCGAAGCCGCCATCAAGGAGATCCTTGAGCAGATGGCGTCGACCTTGCAAAACGGCGACCGGATTGAAATCCGCGGATTTGGCAGTTTTTCACTGCACTATCGTGCGCCCCGTGTGGGCCGCAACCCCAAGACTGGGGACAAGGTTGAACTGACCGGGAAATATGTCCCGCACTTCAAACCTGGCAAAGAGTTGCGCGAGCGCGTCAACATCGTTGAATAATCCAGAAATGGGCATACCTCGGGTATGCCTTTTTTGTTTTTGGTGCAGATTCCTGTGCCAATCGTCTTGTTTCTTAAACTCTTTTCCCATTCACTCTAGAGTCTGCCTGTGATTTTAAGGATAATCAGTCTCTCATTAGATACTGACAGGGAGCTCTTATGAAGCGTATTTTGGCCCTCATTCCGCTGGTGCTGGTGTTTGTTCTGACCCTGGCGCTGGGCTCACAAAATGGTCAGCTGGTTCAGTTCAATTACCTGATCGCTCAGGGTGAGTTTTCGCTTGCAATGTTGTTGGGCTTCTTCTTCGCTGGCGGTTTTTTGCTGGGCTGGCTGGTATTCGGCCTGCTGTTCCTGCGCCTGAAAATGCAAAATCGCACCCTCAACCGCACCATGCGTCGTCAATCCCGCGAGTTGGAGCTGGCCCGGTCACCGGGTAAGGAATAATGTTCCTCAATGCTTGAACTGCTTTTCCTGCTGTTGCCTATCGCCGCCGGTTATGGCTGGTACATGGGTCGCAGGAGTGTTCGCCAGGACACCCAAAAACAGAGTAATCAGTTTTCCCGCCAGTATGTGGCGGGCCTCAACTATTTGCTGTCCGATGAATCTGACAAGGCGGTGGATCTCTTTATCCAGCTGCTTGAGGTGGACAGTGAAACCATCGAAACACACCTCTCCCTCGGCAACCTGTTTCGCCAGCGCGGGGAGGTCGATCGTGCCATCAAGATCCACCAGAACCTGGTAACCCGCCAACTGACCCGGGAGCAGCGTCAACTTGCCTTGCAGGAGCTGGCTCGCGACTTTCTGGCTGCCGGTCTGCTCGACCGTGCTGAAGCACTCTGGAATGAGCTGTGTGACGACAGCGATTTTGAAGAGACGGCGTTGGCACAGCTGTTGATCATCCATCAGCAGTTGCGGGATTGGGACAAGGCCATCGATGTGGCGGTTCGTCTGCAAAAATTCCAGGGCAAGAAGCTGGCCGACCCCATCTCCCATTTCTATTGCGAGCAGGCCGAAATCGCGCTGCGTGACGGAAATAAAGGGGAGGGACTGGCCAAGCTCAAACGGGCGCTCAGTATCAATCCGGCATGTGCCCGGGCCAGTTTGCGCCTCGCTGAGCTCGCCATGGCAGATGGAGAGTATGAGCAGGCCAGTAAGGATCTGCTGCGGGTGTTCGAGCAGGATATCGACTTTGCCTCCGAGGCGATGCCCAAATTGCTCGAGTGCTATCAGCAGTTGGGTCGCACGCCCGCATTGATCCCGCTGCTTGAGAAGGCGGTGGAAGATCACGCCGGCGTCAGCGTGACATTGGCCCTTGCCAAGCTGGTTGAAGAGCGTGATGGCCTGAGCCAGGCCCGTTCGCTGGTGCTGCGTCAGCTGCGTCGTCATCCCTCGATGAAAGGTTTTTACCAGCTGGTGGGTTTTCAGCTGGCCAGTGCGGAGGAGGGGC
Organism: Aeromonas sp.; assembly: GCF_050633025.1. Lineage (GTDB taxonomy): Bacteria > Pseudomonadota > Gammaproteobacteria > Enterobacterales > Aeromonadaceae > Aeromonas. The sequence goes on along the minus strand of NZ_JBODRQ010000003.1, from coordinate 5,008 downwards.
CTGCCAAGGAGAGCCTCGAGCTGCTGCAACAGCTGGTCGGCGAGCAGATCAAAATCAAGTCAACCCACAAGTGTCGGCAGTGCGGCTTTGCCACTCACTCGTTGTTCTGGCAGTGTCCGTCTTGTCGCCAGTGGGGTTCCATCAAGCCGATCCGTGGTCTGGACGGTGAATAACAAGCAATAGGATGTGAGATGCAAGATCCCAAAGTACTGGTAGCGCTGGATTATCAGCACGAGGCAGATGCCTTAGCGTTCGTTGAACGTATCTCTCCGGCCCAGTGCCGTCTCAAGGTAGGCAAGGAGATGTTTACCCTGTTTGGCCCGCAGTTTGTACGCCAGCTGGTGGCCAAGGGATTTGATGTCTTTTTGGATCTGAAGTTTCACGATATTCCCAATACCGTTGCCAAAGCCGTGGCAGCCAGTGCCGAGCTCGGTGTCTGGATGGTCAACGTGCATGCCAGTGGTGGTGAGCGGATGATGCGTGCCGCCAAAGAGGCGTTGCTGCCTTATGGCGACAAGGCCCCCCTGCTTATCGGCGTGACCGTGCTGACCAGCATGGAGCAGTCCGACATGATTCCCCTCGGGTTGGATGTGAGCCCGGCCGAGCAGGTGATCCGGCTGGCTACCTTGACCAAAACATCCGGTCTGGATGGGGTGGTCTGTTCCGCCAACGAGGCCCATGAGTTGAAAGCCATGCTGGGCGAAGATTTCAAGCTGGTGACCCCGGGTATTCGCCCGACCGGTTCAGCGGCCGGGGATCAGCGCCGGGTGATGACACCGAAAGCGGCGGTCGAGGCGGGTTCCGATTATCTGGTTATCGGTCGCCCCATCACGCAGGCTGCCGATCCGGCCGCCATGCTGGCCAGCATCAATGCCGAGCTGGCTGGTGCGTAACAGGTTCAGTCAGTGATACGCGGTGCAGGCCGAGCAACAGGCCTGCACCTGCCCCGATAAGATGAGAGCCGATGTGTACCCTGGCATTGATCAGGGTGGATATCGGGCTCTCTCCTGCGTTGTAGAAGTCCATTACCAGCTTGAGCCCCATCCCTGCCAACAGTAGCCAGCCCGACGTGCGGCGTCCGTGGCGGATATCCTGCATTGCCCCCCAGACAAACAGACCATGCAGCGAGCCGGATAGCCCCATGTACCACTGGGTCTGCGGGCACCACCACCAGATCCCCAAGCCCACTGCCAACCAGAGCAGCAACATCAGCAGCGGCAGGCGAGCCCCACCCAGATAGTCGCGAAACAGGCTATAGAGGATGGCGAGGCCGCCCAGATTGAGCAGCAGGTGCCACAGATTGGTATGAGCCAGATTGCCTGTTATGATCCGCCACCCTTCGCCCCCGGCGATCAAGGGCCGATCGAAGGAGAGCTGAAGATTGGGAACGGTAAAGAAGAGTAGCAAGCTGGTGAGAGAGAGCGTGATAACCCAGAGCAATCCAGATTTGTCTGACAACATGAAACAGTCCAACGACAAGAACAGTCGATACTGTACACGTTGCACCCGAGCCCTCAAAGCCTGCCTGTGCGATTATATTGTGCCGGTTGACAATCACACGCCCCTCTACATCTTGCAGCACCCCAACGAGGTGGCACATCCCAAGGGGACCGCGGCACTGCTGGCGGCCTCTTTGCAACAGTGCGAGATCCATGTGGGGGAGGACTTTTCCCGCGATGAGTGGCTCAATGGGTTGCTTGCAGATCCTTCCCGTCGCTGCTATCTACTCTGGCCGGATGAGGATGCCATTTCGCTGACCGATCTTCGCCAACAGTGGGAGAGTGAATCCTCTGGCTCCGCATCCGTCGCCTTTATCTTGTTAGACGGCACCTGGCGCAAAGCCTATCGCATGTTGCAGAGCAACCGGGCACTGGCCCGTTTGCCCCGTATCGGCATTGGTGCCATTGCCGGTCAATATGCCATTCGCAAGAAACCCTTTCCCGATGCCCTCTCTACCATAGAGGCGGGCTATCACCTCTTGTCCCGGTGGGAGGGAAGGCAGGAGCGCTATGCGCCCTTGCTGACCCTGTTCAATCGGTTGAATACCCAGTGGCAGGACTTTGCCGAAGGCCGCCGCGCGTGACAATTCAAGGAGTTATCAAGATGAAAAAAGCAGTCGTGGTTTTCAGCGGCGGTCAGGACAGCACTACTTGTCTGGTGCAGGCATTGGCCCAGTATGATGAAGTGCACGCCATTACGTTTGACTATGGTCAACGCCATCGGGAAGAGATCGACACCGCGCGCCGTCTGGGCAGTGCGCTGGGGATTGCCGCCCACAAGGTGATGGATGTGACGCTGCTCAATGAGCTGGCGGTCTCTGCCCTGACCCGTGACGACATTCCGGTCAGCTGCGAGCTGCAGGATAATGGCCTGCCCAATACCTTCGTGCCGGGCCGCAATATCCTGTTCCTGACCCTGGCCTCCATCTATGCCTATCAGGTGGGCGCCGAAGCGGTGATCACCGGTGTGTGCGAGACCGACTTCTCCGGCTATCCCGATTGCCGTGACGAGTTCGTCAAGGCCCTCAATCAGGCGGTGTCGCTGGGGCTGGATCGCGGTATCCGTTTTGAAACACCCCTGATGTGGCTCGACAAGGCCGAGACCTGGGCACTGGCGGATCACTATGGTCACCTCGACACGGTGCGCCAGCAGACCCTGACCTGCTACAACGGCATTGCCGGTGACGGCTGTGGCACGTGTCCTGCCTGTGAACTGCGCAGTCGCGGTCTGAACAACTATCTGGTCGACAAGGCGGGCATCATGGCCAGACTGTTTGAGAAAACCGGGCTGGGCGAGAAAAGCGCAGAGTGAGCCTGCGTCTTGCCGTGGCTTGGGGTATAATCCGCGACTTTTGCAACAAGCCGTGATCGAGATGCACTACCCAATCAACGAGATTTTCCAGACCATCCAGGGGGAGGGCATCTTTACCGGCCTGCCCGCCATCTTTGTTCGCCTGCAGGGTTGCCCGGTGGGCTGCTCCTGGTGCGATACCCGTCATACTTGGGTTGTTGATCCGGCTCGTGAAGTGGGCAAGGCGGCGGTGCTGGATCGCTCCAACGAATCCGATTGCTGGAGCCAACTCAGCACCGCGCAGATTATCAAAAGCTTTGGCGATCTGGGTTATCAGGCGCGCCATGTGGTGATCACCGGTGGGGAACCCTGCCTCTACGATCTGCATGAACTCTCGTCAGCCCTGCTGGCGGCGGGTTATCAGGTGCAGATAGAAACCAGTGGCACCAGCGAAATCAAAACCCATGAGCAGACCTGGGTAACCGTCTCCCCCAAAATTGGCATGAAAGGGGGGCTGCCTGTGCTGGTCTCGGCGCTGGAGCGGGCCAACGAGATCAAGCATCCGGTGGCCACCGAGCACCATATTGAAGAGCTGGATACGCTGCTCGCTACTGCTACCCTGCGCCCTGATGTGGTCATTGCCTTGCAGCCGATCAGCCAGAAGCCAAGGGCCACCCAATTGGCGATGGATACCTGTATCGCGCGTAACTGGCGACTCTCAATCCAGACTCATAAATATCTGGATATCGATTAATATGGATTGGCTATCCGACGAACAGGTGCTGCTGACCCTGACCAACAAGATGCCTTACGGTAAATATCAGGGTCGGCGTATCATCGATATTCCCGAGCCCTATCTGGTGTGGATGGCGCGCAGCGGTTTTCCGGCGGGTAAATTGGGTCAGACCCTTGCGTTGGCTTATGAGATCAAACTCAATGGGCTCGAATCCATGATTATTCCCATTATTAACAGGATGTCGGTATGAGAATATATACGAGGCAGGGCGACAAGGGCATGACCCGGTTGGCCGATGGTATCCAGTTGCCCAAGGATCATTTTCGGGTCGAGACCTACGGTTATATCGATGAGCTCAACTCCCATATTGGCTTGCTGATTTGTGATGTGCCGTCGCAAGAGGTCGGCTTATTGGCTGATTTACAGCTGTTGCAACAGGAGTTGTTTGATCTGGGGGGCGAGTTGGCATTCTCCAGCGACGCCCAGAATGAATCGATTTGGCAGGTTAATGCCGCCTGGACAACTCGCCTTGAACAGCAGATAGATCGTTATAGTGAGCCATTGCCACCGCTGCGCCAATTTATATTGCCCGGTGGTTCCCGTGCCGCGGCGCAAGCGCATGTGGTGCGCACTCTGGTGCGTCATTGCGAGCGCTTGCTGCTGACATTGAGCCGGGAAGAACGGGTCAATCCCGAGGTGCTGCCCTATCTGAACCGGATGAGTGACTGGTTCTTTACCGTTGCCCGCTATCTCATCTGCGTGGCAGGGGATCGTGAAGTGCTGTGGGTCAAGGCAGCAGATCGCCCGCAATCAGCTATCTGATATTTCACGTTTAAGCGGCAATAAAAAACCTCGCCTTGGCGAGGTTTTTTATTAGCAACCAGATTGAGATCAGATAGCAAAGTCTTCCAGTGATTTGCCTGCTGCCACTGCGCTGGCAATGACCGAAGGCATACGGCCCTGGCCGGTCCAGGTTTTCTCTACGCCATTATCCTGATAGCGATATTTGGCAGGACGTGGCGCCCGCTTGGCTTTTTCTGATTTGCCGGGGTTGGTAGCGACAGCGCTTACCAATTCTGCTGGGTCAATACCGGCGGCTTTCAGCATTTCGCTATATTCGTTAATTTTCCGCAGATGCTCTTCACGGGCCTGACGCTCGCCAGCTTCATCCTGCTGACGCTCAGCAACGATCGCAGAGAGTTTTTCCAGTGCCTCTTCCAGTTGTTCCAGAGAAAGTTCGCGGCAGGTCGCACGCAGACTGCGGATATTAAGCAGTACCTTTAAAAATTCATTCATAGGAGTTACCACGTCGAGTCAGAGAAAAATATTATGTTCTAGCTGATTCTTGCTTGGCGATTTAAATAAGTCAAGCCGGGTTAAATATAATATCCGTGGGGAACATCAATACAGATATTTAATATGGCCAGCAATAGGCTTGGTGATTGGATGCCAATGAAACCGCAGTAGGTGAAAATAGCGTCA
>NZ_JBODRQ010000002.1:0-76223 GCF_050633025.1 Aeromonas sp. | reverse complement strand
CAGGCTGAGATTGAACCCATCCAGGATCTGGCGCTGGCCACGGCGCAGGCTGAGTTGGGTGCAGCTCAACAGGGGGGAGGAGAGTGAGGATGAGAGTGCGGATGAGAGTGGTTGCATAACAGTCCGTATCACAGGGCGCGGCGGCCTTTTACCAGCAGCCAGATGAAGAAGGGGGCACCGAGCAGGGCGGTGATGATGCCCACCGGCAGCTCGGCAGGGGCCAGCAGGGTGCGTGCCAGCATATCGGCCGCCAGCAGCAGGGCGGCGCCAAGCAGGGCCGAGAGTGGCAGCAAGCGGACATGGTTGGGGCCTGCCAGCAGGCGCACCAGATGGGGCACCACCAGCCCGACGAAGCCGATCATCCCCGATACCGCCACCGCCACCCCGACGCCCGCTGCGGTGAGCAGGATCAGGCGGCGTTTGAGGGATTGCACATTGACCCCAAGATGACGGGCCTCCCCTTCACCCAGCAGCAGGGCGTTGAGGGGATTGGCATCGCGCATAAAGAGCCACAGCAGGGCCACCAGGGTGAGCAGGGCCAGCGCCACATCGGCCGGTTTGCCTGCCGCCAGCGTTCCCATCTGCCACAGGCTCAGGTTGCGCAGCATCTGATCGTCCGCCAGATAGGTGAGCAGGCCGATCACCGCGCCGGAGAGCGCCGTGATGGCGACCCCGGCCAGCAGCATGACGGTGACCGAGGTGCCCCCCTCACGGGTACCGAGCAGATAGACCAGGGTGGTAGTGAGCGCGCCGCCGAGAAAGGCGAGCAGCGGCAGCAGGCCAACCCCTATGGTGGCTTGCAACTGCTGGCCATATTGTGGTGCAAGAGGGGCCAGCAGCACGATGGCGAGCGCGGCACCTAACGCCGCACCGCCGGAGACTCCTATGATGCCGGGGTCAGCCAGGGGGTTGCGAAACAGCCCCTGCATCACGGCGCCACAGAGCCCGAGGATCCCCCCCACTGCGATACAGAGCAGGGTACGAGGCAGGCGAATTTCCTGCACGATCAGCAGCTTATGCGACTCAATCCCGCTCTCCTGCCCGGCAAACAGCGCCCGCAGACTCTCGCCCAGGGTGAGGGTCATGGGGCCGGTTGCCAGCGAACCGAGCAGCAACAGTGCCAGTGCAGCCGTGGTGAAGGCCAGCAGCCAGGAGAGGGGTAACCGCATCATGACCCCTGCTTGATCCACTGGGCGATCTGGTTCGCCTGTTGCAGGGAGTTAAGGCTCAGGCCCCCTTGCAGGGCGTGGCCGTCGATGGCGTGAATGGCGTTGCGCTTGCCAGCCGGGGTAGCGGCCAGTGCGGGCACTTCTGCCAGCACCTTGGCCGGATCGGCATATTGCTGCCAGTCACGACCGCTGACCAGCACCAGATCGGGCTGCATCTCGATGAGGGATTCGGCGGATACCGGCTTGTAGTTGCGCAACTCGGCGACCGGATTGATGCCGCCTGCCAGCGAAATCAGTGCGCTGGCGGTGGTGTCACCTCCGGCGATGCTGGTGGGTTGCCCCTTGTGCAGCAGCAGGAAGGCGACCTTGAGCGGCTTGTTCTGCTTGGCTTGCGCCGCCAGCTGATCTGTCTGGCTCTGGATCTCCGCCTTCAGGCGATCGCCTGCGGCTTTATCGCCCAGCAGGCTGGCCAGGGTGTCGATACGCTGGTTGAGGTTGGCGAGGGTCGGCGCAGTATCCAGCACCTCCACCTTGACCCCGGCACGGCGCAGCTGATCCAGAGTAGGGGCCGGGCCCATCTCGTCACTGCCCACCAGTAGGGTGGGGGAGAGGCTCAAGATCCCTTCGGCGGCCAGCGCCCGGTGATAACCCACCTTGGGCAGCCCTTTTGGCAAGGGGCTGCTGACATCGGTGGCGATCAGGCTCGATTCACCGCCAAGTGCCAGAATGAGCTCTGTGGTGGCGGGGCCGATGCTGACGATACGCTCTTTCTGTCCGTCGGCAGCAACGGTAGAGAAGGAAGAGAGTGAACTGCAGAGCAGGGTGATGGCGAGGGCAAGACGACGGCCCATGCTAACCTCCGAAGGGGTGAATGAAACGGGTGTGCCGCCGAGAATATCAAGGCTTTGGAAAAAATGCACTGATAATGATAGTAATTATCAATTGCATTGGTTTCGGTGCTTTATTAGAGTAGCCGCCATGATAAACAGCGGGACAAGATGGTCCCGCAGAGGGAGAAAACATGAGCATTGCACAACGCATTCACGCGCTGCTGGAGCAGGATCCCGGCGCTCATCCGTCCACCCTGGCGGCCCAGCTTGCCATCAGCGAATGGGAGGTGGTTCGCAATCTGCCCGCCGAGCTGGTGACCCTACTGCCCGCCGATCGCGCGCAAGGTCTGCTGGAAGATCTGGCCGACTGGGGCCCGGTGACCACTATCGTCGAATCAGAAGGTTCAATTTTCGAGGTAAAAGCCTCCTTCCCGAAAGGCAAGGATGCACGCGGTTACTACAACCTGATGGGGCGTGACGGCGAGCTGCATGGTCACCTCAAGCTCGACAACGTGGCGGGCATCGCGCTGGTCAGCAAGCTGTTCATGGGCAAGGAGGGGCACTCCTTCCAGTTCTTCGGTCACACCGGCCGCTGCATTTTCAAGGTCTATCTGGGTCGCGACGAGAAACGCCAACTGCTGGCCGATCAGGTCACCCGTTTTATGGCGCTGCGCCACAACTCTCAAGAGGAAATCAAAGCATGAGTGAACGTCAGGAGCGTCTGCAGAACCGCCTGCAACCGGAGATCCGCGAGTTTCGCGACAGCTGCCGTACCCTGCAGCTCGCCACCGTCGATGGTGAAGGCAATCCCAACGCCAGCTATGCCCCGTTCGTGCTGCAGGAAGATGGCTACTATGTGCTGATCTCCGAGATCGCCCGCCACGCCCGCAACCTGCAACAGGTGCCCCGGGTATCCCTGATGCTGATCGAGGATGAGAGCGGTGCCCGCGAGCTGTTTGCCCGCAAGCGCCTGACCTTCGATGCGGTGGCTGAAGTGGTGGCCCGTGACGACGCTCGCTGGAGCAAGGCGGCCGCGGCGCTGGAGGGGCGTTTTGGCGAGATCATCAAGGGTCTCTCCAACCTGAAGGATTTCAAACTGTTTCGCCTCAAGCCGGAGCAGGGGCTGTTCGTCAAGGGCTTCGGCCAGGCGTTCGCGGTCTCCGGTGACGAGCTGGTGGATTTCGTCCATCTGGTGGAAGGGCACAAGCGTATCGACAACGGTGCCGAGCTCACCAGCCCGGCCGATGCGCCGGTCTGATAATCCCTGTTGACCACAACAGCCGGCATAACAAAACGGGCAGCCACTGGGCTGCCCGTTTTTATTGCGTTATCTCATCCGGCCTGTTCAATCCTGCCAGCTGGCCTTGTTGGGAAAAGCGCGACGATCGGCGTCGGTGGCCGTTTCGTTGCACTCGCCCCGCACCTTCCAGGAGGTCTGGCTCAGTACGATGTAGCCCTGGCGGCAATACTGCTTGGTCGCCAGGGTCTCGGTCAGCAGGTTCTCCTGTAACGCCTCCCGCTGTTCCAGCAGCCGCTGGCTCTGGGCCGCTGAGAGGCCGCGTGGCAAGGTGTCGTTGGGCGCGGCTTCAAAAGTGAAGCGCTTGCTCCCCTCCTCGTTGATGTGGGTCAGAAACAGGGGTTCCGGCCCGTCATACTTCTGTCCGGGCAAGCTGGAGCAGGCCGACAGCAGGGGAACAATCAACAACAGGGTGGCAGACAACAGGCGCACGACAGACTCCAGTGAGAAACGAGACGAGGTTCGCAGATTAGCACGGCTGCAGGGCGGGTGTTACTGCCAGCAGCTCGTCGGTGGTGAGCAGGGTCACACTGCGCCCCTCCGGCAGGCTGAGGTGGCGCCACATCCAGTGATGGTGTTCGGTGATCTGGGCCGCGCTCAGGTGGGGGCGATCGGCGGTGGTGTGACCATCGCTCAACACCAGCACCTCGAAGCCATGAGAAGCGGCACTGCGCACCGTGGTGTCGACGCAAAAATCGGTGGCGCAGCCACAGAGGATCAGTCGATCGACCGGCTGCTCGGCCAGCAGGAAGGCGAGCTCGGTATCGAGAAAACTGTCACAGGCCGTTTTGCGCATCCGGCTCTCTCCCTTGGCCGGTTGCAGCGCACTGTGCAACTGCCAACCCGGGGTGCCGGGTTCCAGTTCGGTACCGGGGGGCGAGTCATGCTGAATATAGATGACCCGTCCCTGTTGCTGCCTGACATGGGCCGCCGCCCGATTGATATTGGCCAGCACCTGCTCCTGGCGGTAACGGGGCTCGTTGAACAAGCCTTGCTGCACATCGATGATCAGTAACACATCCATCTTTTACCCGCCGTTTCCTGGAAGATTAGGGTTGCAGCCACTGGCTGCAGTCACGACTGCGGGATTGATGCAGTGCGCCCATATCTTGCTTCATCTCGTCACTGTTTTGCCAGCGCTTAGGCAGCGGCATGATGGTTACCTGCACATCGGCTGCGGGATCTGCAACAGAGGTCTCATCTGTACGGGGGACGACCAGCGCTACCTTGAGGGCAGGATTGCGGCTGGCGATGCGACTGGCGATCCCAAGCCCCCCCTCGACGTGGAAATTGCCGGCGATATGCATGATCTGCTGGCCCGGGTGCTTGGCGAGATAATCCACCATGCTCTCGGCCATAGTGTCATCCCAGCTGGTCTGGGCGGCGAAGCGGCGGGTGTTGCTGTCGGCATCGCCGTGGTGCATGGAGGCCATAAATTTCTGGCGATAGGGATCATCCCCCAGCGTCAGCTGGCGGGCCAGCTGGCTGCGGCGCGATGCAGGCAGTTTGTCGAGCCACTCAGCTCCCTCCTGACCGACACAGCTCACCAGCGGTTTGGGGGCGTTGGCGGCGATCACCGGCATCTGGTGCGCCTTGGCAAACTCCACCAGCGGACGGTAGTCGCTCGGATAGTTGGGCCAGGCGTTGCCTTCGCGGATCAAGGCCGCTTCACCAATCTGGTTCGCCAGATAGGCATCCAGCGTCTTCTGATCGGCGCGGCTGAACTGCTCCATGGAGAGGGCCAATGGCCGCCCGTGCTGCTGGCCTGCGGTGTAGAGCCCGCTCAGCAGGCGCGATTGCAACAGATGCACGGCGGGATGGCTGTGCAGCTCCCCCACCAGAATGATGTCGGCATCGGCAATGCGCGCGATCGCCTGCTCCAGCGTCAGATCTGCGTCTCCCTCGCTGCTTAGCCGGTAGTCATAGAGCGTCTGCAACTGTGATGACTGGGTCGGTTGGGTGGGGGTGGCACAGGCTGCCAGTAGCAGCGGCAGGGCGAGCAGGGGAAGTCGTCTAATCATGGGATCTCACGGCTGATATGCCCGGATGCCGGTGCATCTCGGGGGGCTAATAGAGAATAAGGGCAACACAGGGCGACAGTGTAAAACCAATTCGGCTCAAAGCAAATGAGAATGATTTCGATTCTTGTTGATCTTTATCGAGAGCCGGGTAATATGCGGCCTGTTTGATAACAGTTCTCAATAAGGATTCGCTGTGACCCATCATAACGCACTCTCTCTGGTTGCTCTCGCCGTGGCTGCCGGTCTTTCTTCCCAGGTCTTTGCTGCCACCCAGAAGGCGGATGAAGTCGTAGTCGTCAGCGGCTCACGGATGGAGCAAAAACTGGAAGATGTCTCCGGCCCCATCTCGGTGATCACCGCCAAGCAGATTGAAGAGCAGGTCGTCACCAACGTCGCCGACCTGTTCCGCTACGAACCCGGTATGACTGTGCTCGGCGGTCAGGGTGATGCGCAGACCTTTATCATCCGCGGTATGGGTGAAAACCGGGTCAAGGTGGTGCGCGACGGTGTGCGCCAGAACGATGCCTACAGCAAGGGTGGTGTCGGTCAGAGCTACTTCGATACCGACATGATCAAGCAGGTGGAAGTGGCCAAGGGGCCGGCGTCTGCCGCCTACGGCTCCGATGCGTTGGGTGGCGTGATTGCCATCACCACCAAGGATGCCAGCGACTTCCTCAAGGGCAAGGATAGCTATCTGGATGTGACCAGTGGTTACGCTTCCAGCAGCCACCAGAAGATGGCGGGATTTACCGGCGCGCTGCGCACCGGTGACGTGGAGAACCTGCTGCGCTACACCTGGCGCGATGGCGGTGTGACCCAGAATTTCGACTCCACCAAGAACGACTTCGATATCGGTACCCACGCCCTGCTGCTCAAGAGTAAATGGAACCTCTCCGATGAGCAGTTCCTCAAGCTGACCGTTGACTACCTGACCGATGGCGAGGAGCCCGATGCGGTCAAGCTCAACAAGGTCGGTACCGGTACTGCCCGTGTCTTTGATCAGCCCATCACCGACAAGCAGACCGACAACCTCTCTGTGGTGCTGGATCACGGCATCGCGCTGAATCAAGGCTGGGCCGATCGGATGGATAGCAAGGTTTACTTCGCCCGCACCAAGCAGACGCTGGATCAGTACGCCTCATCCAAGTATCCGGTCAGCCCCGGCAACCCCTATGTGACCAAAAACTCGCTGGATCACAACGTGTTCGATCAGAAGAACATCGGCGCCCAGCTGCAGTTCCACAAGGCGGTCGCCAACCACCGCCTGGCCTGGGGTGCTGAATACGAGCACACCGACAACGAACGTACCCGTTACAAGGGGCCGACGACTCCCGGTGATTTTGTTGGCTACAACGAGCTGAGTTTCCCGGCTACCACCAGCGAGCGCAGCGCCCTGTGGGCCTTTGACGAGATCAAGTTTGGCGAGCGCTGGGTGCTGACCCCGGGAGCCCGTTATGACTACTACCGGATGACCCCGGACAAGGATCCGGCCTACACCGGAGACAAGCTGCACAAGTTCTTGGAAGGGGAGTTGTCACCCAAGCTGGGTCTGGTGTTCAAGGCCCACGAGGCGGCCAACCTGTTCGCCCAGTACAGCCATGGCTTCAAGGCCCCCATGTATGACAGTGCCTTCTCCACCCTGAACCATCAGGCGTACGGCTATCGCATCGAGCCCAACCCGAACCTCAATCCGGAGAGCAGCGACGGCATCGATCTCGGCGTGCGTGGCAGCAGCAACGGCTTCAGCTATGAAGTAGCCAGCTTCTACAACAAGTTTGAAGACTTCATCGAGATGGTGGAAGTGGGCAAAGAGGGGCGCACCGCCGTCTACCAGTACCAGAACCTGAGCAAGGCGACCACCAAAGGGGTCGAAGCCAAGGCGGATTACTGGCTCAACGATATCGTCAATGTCTGGGGCAACCTTGCCTACATCGAAGGCAAGGATGGGGATGGCAACTACATCAACAGCCTGAGCCCGCTGAACGGCTCGGTTGGCGTACGTTTGGAACAGTCCCAGTGGAACTTCAACACCGCGCTGCGCTTTGCTGACGACATGGACAAAGTCCGTAAAGACAGCAAAGGCAAGGATTACGTGAAGAGCGCCGGTTGGGGTGTGGTAGATATGTACGCCCAGTTCAACCCGATGACCGACCTGCAGCTCAACGTCGGTGTCTTCAACCTGTTTGACAAGGAGTACACCAGCTACGAGCGCATCGCCGGTCGTGCCGAGGGCTCCGATAACAGCATGATGACCGAACCGGGCCGCAACCTGAGTGCACGGGTTAAATACCTGTTCTAAAAAACAACACACGCAGCCAGGCCGGAAGCATCTCGGCCTACTCAAGGCCCGCACTATCTGGTGCGGGCTTTTTGTCATTTGGTATCTGGCAACGTGTCGGGTATTGCTGGAATAGAGCAGCACTTAACTCCGAGGCTTATTGATAAACACTCGTCAATTGCTCTCAGACAAACAAAACCCCCGGTGGATCCACAGGGGGTTTTGCGTAGCCAGTACTCATTGAAACGCTCTGAACCTGCGGCGGGTTGACATTAACCGGTTCAGGTCGTTGTTATCATCCTCTTCGATGAGTCGCTATTGTATGCAGACTGGGCAGAAGGCGTAGGTGCCTTGCGGATCGTTGAAGCGGGTAAGCGGGTCGAGACTGCGGTTCACCTCCACCAATGCCTTGCCAAATCCTGCTGGCAGCCAGCTTTGCAACTGGGGGGCCAGCACGCGGGCACTGCTGTCAAACAGCTGTCGCAGGAACTTGTCCCTGGTGGACTCCTCCTGCTCGATGGGGGTCACCTGCCACTCCTTGAGGTTAGCCAGTTCGGCGGCGGCCTTGATGGCGTCATCCAGATTGCCGAACTCGTCCACCAGACCCAGGGTCTTGGCATCTTCGCCGGTCCAGACTCGGCCTTCGGCCGCTTTTTCGGCCTCTTCCGGGCTCAGACCACGGCCCTTGCTGACCAGACCGATGAAGCGCTGGTAGGTATCTTCCACACTCAGCTGGATAGCCTGACCGACGTGCTCCGGCAGGGCGCGGGTCGGGCCGACGCCGACGTAATCGGTGGTGCCAACCCCGTCAGTATGCACGCCGAACTGGGCCAACGCCTTGTCGATGGTGGCAAACATGCCGAACACCCCGATGGAGCCGGTGAGGGTGGTGGGGGAGGCGAAGATCTTGTCCGCATCGGCGGAGATCCAGTAGCCACCGGAGGCGGCATAGCTGCCCATGGAGACCACTACCGGTTTGCCTGCCTGTTTCAGGGCCAGCAGCTCGGCGCGGATCTGCTCGGCGGCGAAGGCGCTGCCGCCCGGACTGTCGACCCGCAGGACCACGGCTTTGACCTTGTCATCGCGGCGGGCATCGGCCAGCAGGTCGGAGAGGCTGTCGCCGCCGATGGTACCGGCAGGCTGTACGCCATCCATGATGGCGCCGCTGGCGACTACCAGACCCACCTCATCCTTGCCACTCTGGGGATACTGTTCGGGTACTGCGGCCAGATACTCTTTCAGGCCGACCCCTTTCCAGCCGTGATCGTCCGCTTCACCCACCTCTTTAATGACCGCCTGGGTCATCTCGTCGCGGGTGGCCAGCTGATCCACCAGCCCGTTGTCGAGGGCGTAGTTGGCGGCATTGCCACCGGCCTTGCGCAGCAGCTCGAGGAAGCGCTCCTTGCCCGGTGCGACAGCATCGGGTTCGATCTCCCGCTGCTCGGCGACATCGGCCACATAGGATTGCCACAGCTGATCCAGCCAGCGCTGGTTCGCCTCCTTGCTCTCGGGGGACATCTCGTCGCGGGTATAGGGCTCGACGAAGGATTTGTAGGTGCCGACCTTGAACACATGCGGGGTGATGTTGAGCTTCTCCAGCGCCGACTTGAAGTAGGTCTGGTAGACGCCGAGCCCCTCGATCACCACGGCGCCGCTCTGGTTGAGCAGCACGTGATCGGCATGGGCCGCCAGCAGGTATTGCCCCTGAGTGTAGAAGTCGGCCATGGCAATCACCGGTTTGCCGCTCTCCCGGAAGGAGTCGATGGCGCTCGCGACTTCCTGCAGCTTGGAGAAGGTGGCTCCCTGCAGCCCTTGCGGCTTGATCACCAGCGCCTTGATGCGCTCATCATCCTTGGCACTCTTGATGGCCCACAGCAGGTCGGAGAGGACGATCTCGCTCGGCTGCTCGTCGCTGCTGTCCATCTGGCGCAGCAGTTGTACGGTGGGATCTGTCTGGGTGCGTTGCTCCACCAGCACGCCGTTGAGATTGAGGGTCAGCGCCCCTTCGATGGGAGCCTCCGGGGCCTCTTTCTGGCTGACGCTGAAGACGATGACCAGCACTACGATAAGAAACAGCAGATTGACCAGCATCAGCCGGGTGAAATTGAGCAGGCGCCACAGGCTGCGGAACAACCAACCCAGACCTTTGAAAATAGACATAGTCGCGTTATCGCCCTGTTAATGGGTAGAGAAGAGCCATTATTAACCAGTTGCGGGCGAAATTGCCATTTCCGACTGGCGGATCCCGTCTATCTTCGTTCAGGGCACGGCTGTTCGCTGAAAAATTGTCCAAACATTTGTTTGAAAAAGAATTTTCGATTCTTTACTCTAGCCTCAGCTTGATAACAAAAAATTAACTGGAGGCATCGTGAGCCGCTATCCGACCCTGCTGACCCCGCTCGATCTTGGTTTTACCCAGCTGCGCAACCGGGTGTTGGGCGTTGTTCCAGGCACCCTGGCCTTAAAGAGGAAGGCATAATGAGTCGCTATCCCCATCTGCTGACGCCCCTTGACCTCGGTTTTACCCAGCTGCGCAACCGCGTGTTGATGGGCTCCATGCACACCGGCCTCGAAGAGGAGAAGGGCGGTTTTGACAAGCTGGCCGCTTTTTATGCCGAGCGCGCCCGTGGTGGCGTCGGCCTTATCGTCACCGGCGGCATTGCCCCCAATCTGCGCGGGCGGCTGGTGCCTCACGGCTCCCAGCTGAGCTTTCCCTGGCAGGTCAGCAAGCACAAGAAGGTGACCAGCGCCGTGCATCAGGAGGGGGGCAAGATTGCGCTGCAGATCCTCCATGCCGGTCGTTACGCCTATCATCCGTTCAGTCTGGCCCCGAGCGCCCTCAAGGCACCCATCTCCCCGTTCAAGCCGCGCGCCATGAGTGAGCGGCAGATCCGCGGCACTATTCGCGACTTCGCGGCTACAGCAGCGCTGGCCAAGGCGGCCGGTTATGACGGCGTCGAGGTGATGGGCTCGGAAGGCTATCTCATCAACCAGTTCATCTGCGAGCGCACCAACAAGCGCACCGATGGCTGGGGCGGCAGCAGTGAAAACCGGATGCGCTTTCCGGTGGAGATTGTCCGCGCCATCCGCGAGCGGGTCGGCACCGACTTCATCATTATCTTCCGCCTCTCCATGCTGGATCTGGTGGAGCAGGGCTCGACCCTGGAAGAGGTGATTGCCCTTGGCAAAGCGCTGGAAGCGGTGGGGGTGACCCTCATCAACACCGGCATCGGTTGGCACGAGGCGCGCATTCCCACCATCGCCACCAGCGTGCCACGCGGCGCCTTCAGCTGGGTGACCGCCGAGCTGAAAAAACACCTCAAGGTGCCGCTTATCACTACCAACCGTATCAACACCCCCGAGGTGGCCGAGCGGATTCTGGCGGGGGGGGAGGCGGATATGGTCTCCATGGCGCGCCCCTTCCTGGCTGATCCCGAATTTGTCATCAAGGCGGCCGAGAACCGGGCGGACGAGATCAATACCTGCATCGCCTGCAATCAGGCTTGCCTCGACCATGTGTTCAAGCAGAAGCGCGCCTCCTGTCTGGTCAATCCCCGCGCCTGCTTCGAGACCGAGCTGACCTTTGGCCGCGTGCCCCAGCCCAAGAAGCTGGCGGTGGTGGGGGCGGGGCCGGCCGGGCTGGCGTTTGCCTGCTACGCTGCCGAGCGCGGTCATCAGGTGAGCCTGTTCGATCAGGCCAGCGAAATCGGCGGCCAGTTCAACTTCGCCAAGCAGATCCCGGGCAAGGAGGAGTTTCACGAGACTCTGCGTTATTTCGCCAAACGGCTGGAGAAGTGCGGTGTCGAGCTCTATCTGGGCCAGCGCCAGAGTGCCGAGAGCCTGCTCGGCGGCGGTTTTGACGAGGTGATCCTCGCCACCGGCATCCGTCCGCGCTCACCAAATATTCCGGGTATTGAGCATCCCAAGGTGATGAACTACCTCGATGTATTGCGGGATCACAAACCGGTCGGCCAGAAGGTAGCGGTGATCGGTGCCGGCGGCATCGGCTTTGATGTGGCCGAATTCCTTGTGGAGAAAAGGGTCGAGAAGAAGGTGGAGACGGATGCCGATGGGTACCGTGATCACTGGCTCAAGGAGTGGGGCATCGACAAACAGCTTGGTGAGCGCGGTGGCCTCACGGCTCCTGAAATCGACGCCCCCGAGCGCCAGATCTGGCTGCTCCAGCGCAAGGAGAGCAAGGTGGGTGACGGACTTGGCAAAACCACCGGCTGGATCCACCGTACCGTGCTCAAGAACCGTAAGGTGCAGATGCTCTCCGGGGTACAATATCTGGGGATCGATGACGAGGGCTTGCACATTCAGGTGGGCGAGACCAAGCAGTGTCTGCCGGTGGATCAGGTGATAGTCTGCGCCGGGCAGGAGCCCCTCAAGGAGCTGCAGGCGGGGTTGCAGGCGGCAGGCAAGCCGGTGCATATCATCGGCGGTGCCGACGTGGCTGCCGAGCTGGATGCCAAGCGAGCGATCAGACAGGGCGCCGAACTGGCTGCGGTCATCTAGCCAACTGTGCCCTCTTGTCCTTTATAGTGCGATAAACCCCTGAGCCTCAGGGGTTTTCTTCATTCGGTGCTGTGCTAAGGTAGCGCCATCATTGCCCCAGAGAAGGAATTGCCCATGGATGCCCTCACCCTGTTGCTCAACCGCCACTCCTGTGGCCGTCTCGCCGATCCCGCCCCGAGCGGTGAGGTGCTCGACAATATCCTCAAGGCGGGCCTGCGCGCGCCGGATCACGGCACCCTGACCCCCTGGCAGTTCATTCTGTTTGAAGGGGAGGGGCGCGAGCGGCTGGGCAAACTGCTGGCCGAGGCGGCCCGTGCCCGTGGCGAAGATGAAGAGAGCATCAAGAAGTGCAGCGAAGCGCCGCTGCGGGCGCCCTTGGTCGTCGCCGTGGCAACCCGTTATCAGGATCACCCCAAGGTGCCGAAACTGGAGCAGGAGCTCTCTGCCGGTTGTGCCCTGATGGCGATGCAGATGGCGGCGCAGGCGCAGGGCTTCAACGGTATCTGGCGCTCCGGCTGGTTTATCTTCGATGAGCAGATCAACAAGGGATTGGGACTGGCGGCAGAGGATCAGCTGGTGGGTTTCCTCTATCTCGGTACCCCCATGCTGGAAGCGCGTAAACTGCGCGAACTGCCGCTCGATGAGTTTGTCCGCCGTTTCTGACCCCTCGGCCATGTTGCGGTTGAGAGAAGCAAAGCCTCGAGAAATCGGGGCTTTTCTGTTTAACCGTGAATAGTAACCAGAGACATTGGGGAAAATAAATGGCTCAAAGAGGCTTCGCGCGCCATAGCAGGTAATTATTTAAATAGTGCGATGTACCTCGCAATCTTGTTGTATTTCACTGTGTAAAACGTTTGCGTATTCGCTAATATATTCCTGCCAGTTTAGAAGGGCACTCCTTCTAATTTTTCTGCGATGAGAGTCGCAATTCCGTAGCACCTTTTAACAGCCCAACGTCTTCGTGACATTGGGCTTTATTTTTTTATGGGGTTTCGGGGCTGCTGTGAGCTGATGGCTGCATCAAGATGCAGCCAGGTTGGCAGCCTTATGCCCTGTTTTTGGCTGGCAGGATCTGGGCTGGATTGCCGACTACCCGAGTACCGGCTGGTACATCTTTGGTGACTACGGCGCCCGCGCCGACGATTGCCTCCCGCCCTATGGTGACGCCGGGCAGCAAGATGGCGCCGCCCCCAATCCAGACCTTATCTTCAATGGTGACCGGCAGCGCCGTCTCTGTTCCCTGAATCCGTTCGTCGGCCTCCAGTGCATGGGCTGCGGTATAGATCTGCACATTTGGCCCAATTATCACATGGGCGCCGATGCGGATGGGAGCATTGTCCAGCAGGGTCGCTCCCATATTGATGTAGGAGTCCTTGCCAAGCTGGATGTGGCGGCCATAGGTGCAGTAGAGGGGCGGGCAGATAAAGGCATTCTCTGCCAATTCGCCAATCAGCTCCGCCAGTAGTGCTCGCTGCTCTGCCTCCTCTTCCGCCTGATTGAAACGGCGATAGCGCCGTGCCGCCTCCCGGCGCAACTGGGCTAACTCGGGTGCCATGCAGTTGTACGGTTGGCTGCTGATCATCTTCTGGTATTCGCTCATTAAGGTTCCTTTTCTTTATCTGCCAGGGATTTGGATATTGGCGCCAATACGGCAGAAGTAACGTGATCATCCATCAGATACGGGCAGAACCAGGTTGACAGGTCTGCCTTCGGCAAAGGCCAGCACATTCTCGAACGCCACGCGAAAGTAGAGTTCGTAGCTGTTTTGCTCCACATAGCCGAGATGAGGTGTCGCCAATACGTTGGGCAGGCGCAGCAGGGGCTCGTTTTGTAATGTTGCCGGCTCGATGTCAAATACATCGAGCGCGGCCCGTTTTCCTGGATGGGTACTGAGCTCTGCATAGAGAGCGTCAGGCTCGATAAGCTCGGCCCGGCTGGTATTGACCAACAGAGAGTTTCCTTTCATGCGGGTAAGGTCTGCGCGTGTCACACAGCTGCGGGTTGCCTCGTTCAGACGCAGATGCAGTGAGAGGATATCGGCCTGACTAAAAAACGCCTCCTTGCTGGAGGCGCTGGTATAGCCATCCAGTTCGGCCTGCTTGCGCGAAGCGTCACTGCCCCATATCAACACCGACATGTCAAATGCCTTGCCGTAGCGGGCGATCCGCTGGCCTGTCTTGCCGTAGCCCCAGATGCCGAGCGTCAGCCCATGAAGCGTGCGTCCCAAACCGAGGTCACCAGATTGCTGCCATTGGCCTTGGCTTAACGCCTGGCTGTAAGCAGGAATATGGCGGGAGGCTGCCATAATGAGCGCCCAGCAGAGCTCGGCGGGGGCAATAGGGCTGCCGATCCCTTCTGCCACGGCAACGCCGTACCGCTGGCACAGTGCCGGGTCGATATGCTGGCTGACTTTGCCGGTCTGACTGATGAGTTTAAGGTTGGGAAGCCGCATCAGCAGCTGTTCGTCGATTCGGCTACGCTCACGGATCAGCACCAGTGCTTCCATTCCTTCCAGCAGGGCGGCAAGGCGCGTTGTATCGGGTTCGCTCTGGTTGAGGATGGTGACGTCATGACCCGCCAGCAGGGCAAAGCAGGGGAGGTGGCGCACCTGATCCTGATAGTCATCCAGAATGGCAATCTGCATAAAAAATCCTTCCCGCTTGCGTTGGCTCGGACCGCTATCTTACCGGAATAAATGCGGCTGTTGTTTTCAAATGAAAACAGTCAGAAGGGAGTGCAATCAAGCCTATGTCCACGGACCGGGAATAGCCCGGCAGGCCAAAACAATCAGGGCCCCCGAACGGGAGCCCTGATGGCATGAGGTTGTCGTCAAAGCTGACGCTTAGCCGTGCTTGCGGCCGGAGAGGCGGCACCACTCCTCCTTGACTGCGGTCGGATCCATCTCGAACCACTGGCCGTAGATGGTTTCCAGCTCCGGGGCCTGGCTCTCCAGCACGCCGGAGAGGGCCATCAAACTGCCCGCTTTGCCGTGGCCGGCGATCAGCGGCGCCAGTTCGCGCAGCGGACCAGCCAGGATGTTGGCGACCACCACGTCCGCTTCGACGTCTTGCGGCTGGTCGGCTGGCAGATAGAGCTCAATCTGGTCGGCGACGCCATTGCGTGCGGCGTTATCGCGGCTGGCCTGAATCGCCTGCGGGTCGATGTCGATACCGATAACGCGGGCGGCACCCAGTTTCAGGGCTGCGATGCCGAGGATGCCGGAGCCACAGCCAAAGTCGACCACGGTTTTACCGGTCAGATCCAGCCCGTCCAGCCACTGCAGGCAGAGAGCGGTAGTGGGATGGGTACCGGTACCGAAGGCCAGACCCGGATCCAGCATGACGTTGACCGCATCGGGGTTCGGCACATCGCGCCAGCTCGGGCAGATCCAGAGGCGCTCGCCAAACTGCATGGGGTGGAAGTGATCCATCCACTCGCGCACCCAGTCCTTGTCTTCCAGCTGCTCGACCTTGTAGCCGACGTTTTCGCCGAAGATCTGCTGGAAGAAGGCGATAGTGGGAGCTGGATCGGTTTCGGCATCGAACAGACCCATCACTTCGGTCTCGCCCCAGAGCGGGGTTTCACCGGGCATGGGTTCGTAGACGGGCACATCCTTGGCATCCATAAAGGTCACCGCCTGGGCTCCACGCCCCAGCAGCATGTTGCTCACCTTGTCTGCGGTCTTGGCAGTGGCGTTGATTCGAATTTGTATCCAGGGCATGGCGTCGACTCTTCATAAATGTGAAACCGCGCGATTCTACCATCATGGGGCAGTGCTGTCGTGGTTTGCCCTTACGGAGAGGGGGATGGCGGTGTCATGAAGAGGCTTTGCCGAATTGGCACGATTTCTGTATTGCTCTGTAGCGGCGAAGATGACCGGTTTTCGCCGAATACTTTGCTCAAGTTCCGTCATTTTTCATTGCCATCGTCAGGTGGCATTTTTTTTGTTGAAAAATGGGGGGCTGCAATAAAACCGGCACAGTTGGCACGTCAGCTGCAAAAGCCGGATGTCCCGCTGAAGGATATGTGTGTGATTGTTACCCCGATGTTCAGGTATTTAGGGCCATCCCGGCGGGATGGCCCTCTTTTTTATAGCTTTTATCGTGTTTCTGCGTAGTGACTGTTTGGCTATCTGGTTGCTGCGTCCCCTGTTGGGGCGTGGCTCTGGTGATCTCACACCACTATGGTGCAGCATTTACCCATAAGGGATTAGCTGGAGAAGCCGCTCATGTCGATCACCAGCTTGCCTACCATGCGGCCCGCCTCCACCTCGGCATGGGCCTGAGCCAGCGTGACCGGGGTCAGGGTTGGCAGGGTTTGGGTCAGGGTGCTCTTCAATACGCCCTGATCAACCAGCGTGGCAACCTGTGTCAGTAGCTTGTGCTGTTCGATCATATCCGGAGTCTGGAACAGGGAGCGGGTGAACATGAACTCCTGGCTGAATGTCACGCTCTTGCTTTTGAGCAGGGAGAGATCCCACGGCTCGTTCGATTCGGCGATGGTGCAGATATGGCCAAACGGGCGGATCAATCCTGCCATGGTGGTCCAGTGCTCGGCGGTGGCATTGGTGCAGAAGATGGCATCGACCTGAGTGATGCCAAGGGCGGTCAGATCCTCCTGCAGGCTGTGGTGGTTCACTACCTGATGAGCGCCCATCTCGAGGCACCACTCTCGGCTTTCTGGACGGGAAGCGGTAGCAATCACCTCCATACCGGTGAGTTGACGGGCGAGCTGGATAGCGATGGAGCCCACGCCACCTGCGCCGCCAATGATCAGCAGTTTGCCACGGCTCTCGCGGGTGAGGGCGATGCGTTCGAACAGGGTCTCCCAAGCGGTGATGGCAGTGAGCGGCAGGGCAGCCGCCTCCACATCACTCAAGGTGGTGGGGGCGATCGCGGCGATGCGTTCATCCACCAGTTGCAAGGAGCTGTTGCTGCCGGGGCGGCTAATGGAGCCGGCGTACCAGACCCGGTCACCCGCCTTGAACAGGGTCACTTCGCTGCCGGTGGCGATCACTTCACCGACCGCATCCCATCCCAGCACGCGCGGGCTAGTTTCAACCTTGGCCTTGGGAGCGCGCACCTTGGTGTCGACCGGATTGACGGAGGTTGCGGTGACCCGTACCAGCAGATCCCGCGGGCCCGGGGTGGGGTCGGGCAGATTGGCGGCGATAAAGCAGTCGGGATGGTCGCTTGGCAAGTAATGAGTCAGGGCAATGGCTTTCATGGTTTTTCCTTTCAATCGCAGTGTTCGGGATTGCTACTCACTCTAGTCTGGTTGATTATCAATATTAAGATGGGTAATTGGTAAAGACTGTTTGAATATATGAACAATGTCGAACTTGAGTTGATGGGACTGTTCGCCACCGTGGTGGAGCAGGGGAGCTTTACCCGAGCGGCCGAGCTGCTCGGTATGCCCAAGTCATCGGTGAGCCAGAAGATCTCGCGGCTTGAATCCCGGCTCGGGGTCCGGCTGTTGCAACGCACCACCCGCAGGTTGAGCCTGACGCCGCAAGGGGAGCTCTACGCGGAACACTGTCAGGGGCTGCTGGAGCTGGCCCGTAGCGCCAATCTGGCGATGGCGCGGCTGCGCTCAGCCCCGGCGGGACGGGTGCGGATCACCGCCCCCGAGGCGACCGGTACCCTGCTGCTTGGCCGGATCCTCGCCGAGTTTCGCGCCCTCTATCCCGAGGTGGTGCTGGAGTTGACTTTGAGTGACGAACAGCTGGATCTGGTGGGGGAGGGTTACGATCTGGCGCTGCGGGCGGCGCCGCTGAAAGACTCCAGCCTCATCTGTCGGCGCATCGGTGAGGTGGCGCGCCATCTGGTGGCGGCGCCCGCCTATCTGGCGGCTCACGGTATGCCGCAACAGCTGGGCGAGTTGGGGCGTTATGCCTGTCTGGTGCACTCGGCCATGCCGGTGTGGCCACTGCAGGAGGGGGGGTGGCGTCCGCAGGGGGCCTGTGTCAGCAACAGCTTGCTGGCGCTGCGGGAGATGGCGATCAATGAAGGGGGGATTGCCTTGCTGCCCCATCATGTCTGCCAGGGGGATCTGGCGAGTGGCCGGTTACAGAAGGTGCTGCCGGCGCTCGCCGTGCCGCCCAACCCCTTCTATCTCATCTATCCGAGCCGGGAGCATCTCGCCCCCGCCTTGCGAACCCTGATGGACTTTGTGGCCGAACGGCTGCCGTTTGCCTGAGCTACCAGCTGCTCTGGCTGGCGGACTCATGATTGGGCTTGAGACCGAGGGGCACTGACTGGCGCTCCGCCAGCATGCGGATCTGCCCTTCAATCAGGCTGGCGCTGGGGCCCAGCACCAGCACCAGCTGGTGGTCGTTGAGCTGGATCCAGGAGAGACAGCCCAGGCTCAGCAGACGGGATTCATCTACCAGCGAAATATCGCGCACTCGCAGGCTGAGACGGGTCAGACAGACACTCATCGCCTGCAGGTTGTCCATCCCGCCCAACACCTTGAGGTACTGGATCGCCAGCATCTGCGGGTCGGTGGGCACCACGCTGGCATGGCGCGGGTGCTCCTCTGCGATGGGCTTGCTCGGCATGCTGAGGGGCGCGCGCTCCAGCAGTTGATAAAAGAGCAGTGTGTAGGCAACGAAGAACAGGATACCGACCGGAATGAGCCAGAAGCTATGTTCGCCTGCCTGATAGCTCAACACCAGATCCAGCAGACCGGCGGAGAAATAACTGCCCACCTTGATCCCCAGTCCGCTACAGATTGCCAGTGACAACCCGGTCAGCAGGGCATGGGCGAGAAACAGCCAGGGGGCAGTAAAGGCGAACAGAAACTCGATGGGCTCTGTGATGCCCACCAGTGCCGAGGTGAGCGCCAGGGTGAGCAACAGCCCGCCCTGCGGTAGCCGCTGCATCCGCTGGCGGTGCAGCCAGATGGCAAAACAGGCGCCCGGCAGGCCAAACATGATGATGGGGTAGAGACCGGCCACATACCCTTCATGGAGCGGTTGGGCGGTGGCCAGCGCTTGCAGGTTGCTCTCGCCAAGGCCGATGACGCTACCCAGCACCTGATGCAGTCCAAGCGGGATCAACAAGCGGTTGAGGGTGCCGTAGCAGAAGGCGCCAAACGGCGTGGTAAGCAGCTCGGAGGTGAGCAGGGTCAGCCCGCGCTCCAGCGGTGGCCACAGCAGCGAGAGGGGAATGGCGATCAGCAGGCAAGCCAAGGCCGACACCAGCAGGCTGGGAAATTCCCCCTTGGCGATTTGCAGCCAGCGAGGCTGTGTCTGCTGGTGTACCCAGGGATAGATGATGGCGGTGGTGAGCCCCGCCAGCAGGCCGCAGATCATATCGGCGTGCAGGTTGGGGGCTAGCGTATTGAAGGCGGTGCTGAGCAGCAGGAAGTTGACCGCTCCCGCCAGCGTCTGTCCGCTCAGCTCCTGCCGACTCAGACCAAAGGCGATCGCCACCGCATAGATAAGCGGCATTTGGCTGAAGATCGCCTGACCGGTGAGAGAGAGGATTGCCAAATCGAGTACATCGGGTTGCCCAAGCCGGTAGATCAGCGCCGCCATCGGCAGGATGGAGACGGGCAGTAGCAAGGCATAACCGAGCCGTTGCAGGGCTTTAGTAACGACTTGTCGAGTGGCTTTAGCGGGCATACAGAGACTGCTTTTTGTGACTTGGCGCACAGTTTAACCGTAAAAACCTATTTAGGGATAGTATTGGAACCTTTTATTTATTTTGTTGTCATTTACGCTCGAAAAGTGCGCGTACTTCCCGCGAGGGCGGTGTCGTCAGCAGGCTCACCGTGATAAAGACCACCAGCGCCAGCGCGAGGCTTGGCACGATGGCGTGCAGGCCAGCCAGCTTGATCCCCCACTGACTCAGTGCCCCATAGCTGACGATGCCGCTGACCATGCTGGCCAGCGCGCCCGAGCCGTTCGCCCGCGACCAGTAGAGGCCGAGCACCAGCGGCCAGAGGAACACCGCCTGCAGACCGCCAAAGGCGAGTAGGTTGAGCCAGATGATCATCTCGGGCGGTTGCAGCGCCGCCAGCAGTACCAGGGTGCCCAAGATCAGGGTGCAGAGCAGGGAGAGGCGCGGAATGTGCACCTCCAGCTTCTCCTGCTTTGGATTGAGATAGTTGAGATAGAGATCCTTGACCAGGGTGGCGGAGGCCTGGATAAGTTGAGAGTCGATGGTGGACATGATGGCCGCCATCGGCGCCGCCAGAAAGACCCCGGCCAGCCAGGGGGGCAGCACTTCCATCATCAGGGAGGGCATGATCTTGTCCGGGCTATCCATGCCCGGCAGGATGGCGCGGCCAAGGGCACCCGCCAGATGCATGCCGAACATCAGCAGGGCGCTGACCACGGTGCCGATCAGAATGCCGCGATGGAGCGCCTTGCTGTCGCGATAGCCAAAGCAGCGCAGTGCCGAGTGGGGCAGCCCTACCACCCCGACACAGACCAGGATCCAGAAGCTCAGCATGAAGGGCTGGGTCAGCATGTCGCCGGCCCCTTGCGGGCTGACCAGTTTGGGGTCGATCTCCCTGAGCTGGTGGATGAGGTTCGGCAGGCCGTCACCGGCAATCAAAATCCCCGCCAGCAAGGCGCCGGTGCCGATCAGCATGATGATCCCCTGCAGGGCATCGGTCATCACCACCGCGCGGAAGCCGCCGATGATGGTGTAGAGCAGTACGCAGCTGGCAAACAGCATCAATCCCTGCTGGTAGGAGAGGCCGGTGGCGGTCTCCAGCAGGCGGGCGCCGCCGATAAACTGCACCACCATGGTCGCGATAAAGGCGAGGATGATAGTAACGGAGCCGAGGATCACCACTGCCTTGCTCTGATAGCGGGCCCACAGCATGTCGTTGATGGTCACCGCATTGACCCGGCGGGCGATGATGGCGAACTTCTTGCCCAGTACTCCTAGAGTGAGCCAGACGGTGGGCAGCTGGATCATCGCCAGCAGCACCCAGCCCAGACCAATCTTGTAGGCTGCACCCGGCCCACCGATAAAGGAGGAGGCCGAGGTGTAGGTGGCCACCAGCGTCATCGCCAGCACCAGCCCGCCCATGCTGCGGTTGCCGATGAAGTACTCCTGCACGAAGTTGCCTTCGGCGCGATGGCGACTGGCCCAAAACCCGACCCCCAGCACCAGCACCAGATAGATGAAGAGTGGCAGCATCAACTCAAGATTCATGGGATGACTCCTTGCCGGAAGGGGTGTGGGTATCGAGGGGGATCTCCACAAATAGCCGGTTCACCATCAGGGCGCAGAGCAGAATGAACAGCAGCGGCATCACCATGCAGCTGAGCAGGAACCAGAGCGGGATGTCCCACAACTCCAGATGGACTGGGATGAAATAGGCGGTGCCATACCAGGCAAAGAAGTAGAGCAGGGTCAGCAGCAGACAAAAAGCGGCTTCCCGGCGGGCGAGAGCAAAACGGTTCACCTTGGCCTCCGACAAATTTGAGGGGCGCAAGGATAACAAAAAAGGGCCATGCCGCCATTAATGTTGAACCGTTAGGGGCCATAAACCATGGTTATCTGATGTGAAAGGATCAGAAGCCAATGGATTGGTTCCAGATTTTTATATTTTTCACAGGGCATTATTTATATATGGCGTAATGTGACGTGGTTCGTCAGCCATTGAGCAACCGGATTAAAATCGTTCATCGCTTTGTGCAGCAAAGAAAAGGGGGCTACTCAGAGCCCCCATGCCAGATGCGATGTTAATCAGGTCAGGCTTGCTGCCAGCTTTCGATACTGCGCTGGATGCCTGCATCGTCCAGACCGAGCAGGGCATAGATCTCCTGCTGGGTGCCCTGTTCCACGAAGCGATCCGGCAGGCCGAGGTTGAGTACCGGCTTGCACTGCTTGTTGCGCATCAGCAGCTCGTTCACAGCCGAACCGGCGCCGCCCATGATGGCATTGTCTTCGATGGTGACGAAGTGATCGTGGCTGGCCGCCAGCGACAGCACCAGCGCCTCATCCATCGGTTTGACGAAGCGCATGTCCACCAGAGTGGCATCCAGTGCCTCTGCAGCCGCTTTCGCGTGGTGCAGCAGGGTACCAAAGGCCAGAATAGCGGTGCCCTTGCCCTCTCTCAGGATTCGTCCCTTGCCAAGCGCCAGCGCCTGCATTTCTGACGAGATGGGGGCGTCGCTCAGGCTGCTGCCGCGCGGATAGCGCACTGCGGCAGGGCCTTGATGGAGATAGCCGGTATAGAGCATCTGGCGGCACTCATTCTCATCAGATGGCGTCATCACCACCATGTTGGGCACGGTGCGCAGGAAGCTGATGTCGAACGCACCCTGATGGGTCGGGCCATCGGCACCCACCAGACCGGCCCGGTCGATGGCGAACAGCACCGGCAGGTCTTGCAGCGCCACATCGTGGATCACCTGATCGTAGGCGCGCTGCAGGAAGCTCGAATAGATAGCGACCACCGGCTTCTTGTCGGCGATGGCAAGACCTGCGGCGAAAGTGACTGCATGCTGTTCGGCAATCGCCACATCGAAGTAGCGATCCGGATACTGCTGGCTGAATTTTACCAGCCCTGAGCCTTCGCGCATGGCGGGGGTGATACCGACCAGCTTCTCGTCTTTGGCGGCCATGTCGCACAGCCATTGGCCAAAGATGGCGGAGAAGGTGGGTTTGGCGCTGCTCGCCTTGGGCAGGGAGCACTCGTCCGGATTGAACTTGGGCACGGCGTGGTAACCGATGGGGTCTTTCTCCGCCGGCTCGTAACCCTTGCCCTTCTTGGTTTTGACGTGCAGCAGTTGCGGGCCCTTGAGGTTGCGCATGTTGCGCAGGGTCTCGACCAGTGCCTCGATATCGTGGCCGTCAATGGGGCCGATATAGTTGAAACCGAACTCCTCGAACAGAGTACCGGGCACTACCATCCCCTTGAGGTGCTCCTCGGCCCGCTTGGCCAGCTCCTTGACCGGCGGCAGACCCGCCAGCACCTTCTTGCCGCCTTCGCGGATGGTGGTGTAGAGCTTGCCGGACATGACTCGGGCCAGATGATTGTTCAGCGCTCCGACATTCTCGGAGATGGACATCTCGTTGTCGTTGAGGATCACCAGCATGTCCTTGTGGACGTCACCGGCGTGATTGAGTGCTTCAAAAGCCATCCCCGCCGTGATGGCGCCATCACCGATCACCGCCACCACCTTGCGCCCCAGCCCTTCACTCTCGGCGGCGACTGCCATGCCGAGTGCCGCACCGATGGAGGTGCTGGAGTGGCCGACGGATAGCACGTCGTACTCGCTTTCGCCGCGCCAGGGGAAGGGGTGCAGACCATCCTTCTGACGGATGGTGTGGATCTGATCACGGCGCCCGGTCAGGATCTTGTGGGGATAGGCTTGATGGCCCACATCCCAGATCAGCCGATCGAACGGGGTGTTGTAGACGTAGTGCAGGGCTACGGTCAGTTCGACCGTGCCGAGACCGGAGGCAAAGTGTCCGCTGGAGCGGCTGACTGAGCGCAGCAGATATTCGCGCAGCTCGTTGCACAGCACCGGTAGCCGCTCTTTGGGCAGGGAACGCAGCTCTATCGGGGTGTCCGCGAGGGCCAGGTTGGGGAAATTGCTAATATCAACGCTCATTTTTTAACTGTTATCCAGCGTTTAGTGGGTTCGCTCGATGATGTAATCGGCGAACGCTTCCAGAATGTCGGTATTGTAGGGCAAGGATTGCAGGGCTGTTAAGGCTTTCCCATGCAGTTCGCGAGCCAGCTCACGGGCTTTTTCGAGTCCAAGAAGAGCCGGATAGGTACTCTTCTCCAGCGTCAG
This sequence comes from Aeromonas sp., assembly GCF_050633025.1. Lineage (GTDB taxonomy): Bacteria > Pseudomonadota > Gammaproteobacteria > Enterobacterales > Aeromonadaceae > Aeromonas. Next base: position 52,340 of record NZ_JBODRQ010000002.1, on the reverse strand, counting down.
ATCGGAGCCCTGCGGTTTGCCCAGAGTGGCGGTATCACCTGTGATGTCGAGGATGTCATCCTGCACCTGGAAGGCGAGGCCAATCGCAGCGGCGTAGGTTTGCAGTGCAGCCAGCGTGGCGTCATCGACATCGGCTTTGCACAGGGCGCCGAGCGCCACGGCACATTCAATCAGCGAACCGGTCTTGTGGCTGTGTACCTGCTCCAGTTCGGCAAGCGTGATCTGGCGCCCTTCAGCTTGCAGGTCCAGCGCTTGACCGCCACACATACCCAGATAGCCGGAGGCGCGGGCGAGGGTACTCAGCATCCGCACCCGGTTGGCCATCAAGGTATCGGGCATGGGGTGATCGGCCAGAATGGAAAACGCCAGGGTCTGCAGCGCATCACCGGCCAGAATCGCGGTTCCTTCGTCAAACGCCTTGTGAACGGTTGGCTGACCACGACGCAGGTCGTCGTTATCCATGGCGGGCAGATCATCGTGCAGCAGGGAGTAGGCGTGGATGCACTCCACGGCAGCCGCGGGGCCATCCAGCAGTTCGCTCTTTACCCCCAGCATCTCGCCGACCGCGTAGACCAGAAACGGGCGAACCCGCTTACCGCCCAGCAGCAGGCCATAACTCATGGCATCGCGCAGGCGCGGCGCCATGGCGGGCAAGGATTCAAGTTGTGCTGACAGACAGTCGTCAATACGCTGACGATGCAGACGGGAAAAATGGTCCAGCGCCACTCACTCTTCTCCTTGTTCTGGTTGTTCTGGCTGGAAGGGGGCGAGCTGGTCACTGCCATCGGCTTGACTGAGCAGGATCTGGATCTTCTGATCGGCCTGTTCCAGCTTCTGTTGGCCGGCACGCACCAGATGGACTCCTTGCTCGAACTGTTTGAGTGCCTCTTCCAGAGGGAGGGAACCTTGTTCCAGCTGATGAACGATAGTTTCCAGCTCTTCCAGAGTGGCATCAAAACTCAGACGCTCGATTTTTTTACAGGCCATGTCCATCCTCGGGAATTAAAAAAAACGGCTTATATTAACATTGACCGTCCACTGGGGGGAGGCAGAAAAGCATTGGCTCCTCAAACTCTCGCTAAACTGGTCGATAATGAGCCATCATGCATCACTAATGTATGCTTGCCGCATAAGTCGCAATAGCAGAAAATTCAACAGACTATAAATAGACATAAGAACCGGTGACAGGAGTAGGGATGTGGATCTAGGCAGTCTGATAGGGATAGTGCTGGGTTTCGGGGTGGTGGTGTACGGGATGCTGCTGGGCGGGCCCATGAGCATGTACGTGGATATGCCATCGGTCTACATCACCATATTTGGTTCCATCTTCATCGCCATGATGAAGTTTAACCTTGGCCAGTTTCTGATGGCATTTAAGGTGGCGGGCAAAGCCTTTATGTACAAGGGCGACAAGCTTGAAGACCTGATCACCAAAGCCGTTGAACTGGCTGATGCGGCTCGCAAAGGTGGCTTTCTGGCGCTGGAGGCTGCAGAGATCCCCAATGCATTTATGAAAAAAGGGATCGACATGCTGGTGGATGGTCACGATGCTGATGTGGTGCGTGCCGTGATGGAAAAGGATATCGACCTGACAGCCGAGCGCCATGTCATTGCCATCAAGGTATTCCGTACCCTTGGGGATCTGGGCCCTGCCATGGGGATGATAGGTACGTTGGTGGGTCTGGTGGCCATGCTGGCCAACATGAGTGATCCCAAGTCGATCGGCCCGGCGATGGCGGTGGCCTTGCTGACCACTCTGTACGGGGCTATTGAGGCCAATATGTTGGCGATCCCGATAGCAGACAAGCTGGAACTGCGCAGCGGGGAGGAAAAGCTCAGTCGTACCCTGATCCTTGATGCGATTATGGGGATTCAGGATGGTCAGAATCCGCGGGTGATCCAGTCCATGCTGCAGAATTATCTCAACCAGTCCAAACGTAATACCGGCACCGAGTAGGGGGCGTTATGTCTGATTGCAAGTGCCCGCCACCAGGGCTTCCCGGTTACATGGGAACCTTTGCCGACCTGATGTCCCTGTTGATGTGCTTCTTCGTGTTGCTGCTCTCCTTTGCCGAGATGGATGTGCAGAAGTTCAAGCAGCTAGCCGGTTCCATGGATAAGGCATTCGGGGTACAGAATATCCTCGAGGTGAAAGATATCCCCAAGGGCACCTCGGTGATTGCCCAGGAGTTCAGACCCGGTCGCCCTGAGCCTACGCCGATTGATACCGTGATGCAGCAGACTATCGATATGACCCAGACTGAGCTGGATTTTTTGCCCGGTGACTCGGATCAGGCCGGTGGTCAGGACAAGACGGATGGCAAGTTGACGGGGGGGGATACCGCTCAGGATGCGAAGAAGGCGCAGCAGCAGTCAAATACCCTGGCAAAAGCTCTCGCCGAACAGCTGAAAGATCAGATTCAGGATGGTGCCATCGAAATTGAGGCGTTGGGTCAGCAAATCATTATCCGGATCAGGGAAAAGGCGTCGTTCCCGGCCGGTTCGGCGTTTTTGCAGCCCCAGTTCTGGCCGGTCATTCGCAAGGTTGCGACCCTGCTCAAGGATGTGCCGGGTGAAATCACCATTTCCGGTCACACCGACAACGTGGCGACCGAAGATGAGCTGTTCCAGTCCAACTGGGAGCTGTCGTCCCAGCGGGCGGTGGCGGTGGCGCACCAGATGCTGAAGGTCCCCGGTTTTGATCAGGGGCGGCTGGTGGTACAGGGGATGGCGGACTCCCAACCATTGGTGCCCAATACCACCCCGGAAAATCGTCGGATGAACCGGCGGGTGGAGATCGCCATCATGCAGGGTAAACCAACCGTTTCGGCCCCCATTTCCGTACCGGAAGGGAAGTAAGGGGGTAATGTCGATGACGCAAGTGGGATCTGCATCAGGGGGCTGACGTGGATTTTGTGTTGGCTTCATATTAAGATGCCTCATCCGAACCGATTGCTGCGGCCTCCTTGTAGATGGCCGCAGTTTCTATATTCAAGCAACCCAGGTTTCGACTATGAATCATACTCCGATGACTGTTCGCGGCGCTGAGAAGCTGCGCGAAGAGCTCGATTATCTCAAGACCGAGCTTCGTCCCCAGATTATCGAAGCGATTGCCGATGCCCGTGAGCACGGCGATCTGAAGGAAAACGCCGAATACCATGCCGCTCGCGAGCAGCAGGGGTTCTGTGAAGGCCGCATTCAGGAGATTGAAGCCAAGCTCTCCAATGCCCAGGTGATCGATGTCACCAAGATGGCCAACAACGGCCGCGTTATTTTTGGCGCGACCGTGACTCTGCTCAAGAGCGAGACAGAGGAAGAGGTTGTTTACCGCATCGTGGGTGACGATGAGGCTGATATCAAACAGAACCTTATCTCCGTCAACTCCCCCATTGCCCGCGCCCTGATTGGCAAGGAAGTGGACGATGTTGCAATCGTCAAGACGCCGGGCGGTGATGTGGAATACGAAGTACTGGAAGTCGCTTATATCTAAGCGAATGCTACAGACGATGAAACAGGGGGGCTGGTGCTCCCCTGTTTGTCTTTATCTATATGATTGTTTATACAAATCAGGGCAGATATGCCTCGGTAAAGGCGTCCTGATGGCGCTGGAACAACCAGTGGCGCAGCCGTTCGATGTTGCTCTCGCTCATTTGAAAGCTCAGTGCCCAAGTGGCATGCTCGGCATTGGCTTTGATGCGCCTTACCAGTCGTCCCTGCAGTGGAAGAGGGGCCTCTTGCTCGATGCAGAGCTTGCCGTTGATGGGGGTATCGGCCACCATGTCGGTTGGCAAATTTTCCACGATGAGGCCGTTGAGGGAGAGGCTGAGCACCTGAAACAGGCCCAGGTCGCTGCAAAGCTTGGCTTTTTGGGTGAGACGCCAGGCACGCGGTTGGGCAAACCCTAGCTCCCTGATGACTGGTGCAGATAACCGGGGCTCGACGAAGCCATCTTCCCCTTGGGTAAAGCTCAGGGGAAAACGCAGCTGATGGCCTGCGAAGCGAGCTTCGAGTACAAGGTGTTCGGCTTTTTGCAGCAAGCCAAGCATGGGGGCATCGAGGTGACCACTCAGAACATGGGTGTCCTGATTGCTCCCCAAGTCCCGCAGCATGGCCAGCTCATCGTCGGTCAGAATAGGATGGTGAGCCATAATGCGTGTCCGGAAGTATTCATCGCAGGTTAAGGGCTTTGCGACTACTTTGGCAAGCGACTCGGGAAGAAGTGGAATAAGGAAAGAGCGATGCTCTTTCCTTTTACTTGCGGGGCAGCTGGATTTTGGGTTCGTTGGCTTGACGATAAATGGTCAGCACATGACCCATGCTTTGCACCTTGATTGAACCGGTTTCACGGACGATAGCATCCATAACCAGTTGTTTCATTTCGCGATCTTCAGAGGCAACCTTAACCTTGATCAGCTCGTGATGGTTCAGTGCCAGATCGATCTCGGCCAGTACACCTTCGGTCAGACCATGCTGACCCAGCAGGACGACAGGCTTGAGGCTATGGGCAAGGCCCTTGAGGTACTGTTTCTGTTTATTGTTGAGAATCATCGCAATTTCTTCATAAGTCAGGGTTGAAAGGGGCGTATTCTACCCCCACTTAGCCCTTAATACTAATAACCCTTGTGGTTTTTTAAAGTCGATTATCATGACCCAGAAAAAACGTTCCCCCAGTTCAACTCGCTGGTTAAAAGAACATTTCGACGATCAATACGTCAAAAAAGCCCAGAAAATGGGCCTGCGTTCTCGTGCTGTTTTCAAGATTGACGAGATCCAGGGCAAGGATCGCTTGCTGAAACATGGCATGACCGTAGTGGATTTGGGGGCAGCCCCCGGTGGTTGGTCCCAGTTCGCGGTTGAACAGGTTGGTGATTCGGGTCGCGTTATCGCATGTGACATTTTGCCGATGGATCCCATTGCTGGTGTCGATTTCCTGCAAGGGGACTTTCGGGAGGAAACTGTACTCGGCGCTTTGCTGGAAAGAGTGGGTCCCGACAAGGTCGATGTCGTGATGTCTGATATGGCGCCCAACATGAGCGGTACCCAGCAGGTGGATCAGGCTCGCGCCATGTATCTGGTCGAGCTGGCGCTGGACATGTGCAATCAGGTATTGCGTAGTGACGGCAGTTTCGTGGTGAAGGTGTTTCAGGGAGAGGGCTTTGATGCCTATCTCAATGAAATTCGTAAACTTTTCTCCGCTGTCAAAATTCGTAAACCAGACTCATCCCGCGCCAGATCACGGGAAGTCTACATTGTGGCTACCGGTTTTAAACTGTAGTACCCTAACCTTCATCGTTAACTGTCAGTCTGCGAGGTTACTGATTTGAGTGACATGGCGAAAAACTTAATCCTGTGGCTGGTCATCGCCGTCGTTTTGATGTCGGTGTTCAATAGCTTCAGCCCCAGCGATACCACCAGTCGCCAGCTGGACTATTCCAGCTTCGTTAAAGAGGTGACCCAAGAGCAGATCCGTGAAGTGCGGATGGACGGTAAGGTCATTAATGGCGTCAAGCGTACTGGTGAACGATTCACCACCATCATCCCTGCGCCGGATCCCCAGCTGCTCAACGACATGCTCAATCACAATGTCAAAGTGATGGGCGAGAAGCCGGAAGAGCCGTCTCTGTTGACCTCTATCTTCATCTCCTGGTTCCCGATGCTGCTGCTGATCGGTGTCTGGGTCTTCTTCATGCGTCAGATGCAGGGCGGCGGTGGCAAAGGTGCCATGTCGTTCGGCAAGAGCAAGGCTCGCCTGATGAGTGAAGATCAGATCAAGACAACCTTTGCCGATGTAGCTGGTTGCGATGAAGCCAAGGAAGAGGTGAAGGAGCTGGTCGACTATCTGCGCGACCCGAGCAAATTCCAGAAACTGGGTGGCAAGATCCCGACTGGCGTACTGCTGGTAGGTCCTCCCGGTACCGGTAAAACCCTGCTGGCCAAGGCCATTGCGGGCGAGGCCAAGGTGCCATTCTTCACCATCTCAGGTTCCGATTTCGTGGAGATGTTCGTCGGTGTCGGTGCCTCCCGGGTGCGTGACATGTTCGAACAGGCCAAGAAATCTTCCCCCTGCATCATCTTCATCGATGAAATTGATGCGGTTGGTCGCCAGCGTGGCGCCGGTCTGGGTGGTGGTCATGATGAACGTGAGCAGACCCTTAACCAGATGCTGGTTGAGATGGATGGTTTTGAAGGCAATGAAGGCATTATCGTCATCGCTGCCACCAACCGTCCTGACGTACTGGATCCGGCACTGCTGCGTCCGGGCCGTTTCGACCGTCAGGTGGTGGTCGGTCTGCCGGATGTCCGTGGTCGCGAGCAGATCCTGAAAGTGCACATGCGCAAAGTTCCGTTGGCGGATGACGTCAATCCGGCGCTGATTGCCCGTGGTACCCCCGGTTTCTCCGGTGCGGATTTGGCGAACCTGGTCAACGAAGCTGCCCTCTTCTCTGCCCGTGAGAGCCGCCGAGTGGTCTCCATGGCCGAGTTCGAGAAGGCCAAGGACAAGATCATGATGGGTGCGGAACGCCGCTCCATGGTGATGAAAGAGTCCGAAAAAGAGATGACTGCGTATCATGAAGCCGGTCACGCCATCATTGGTCGTCTCGTTCCTGACCATGACCCGGTTTACAAGGTCTCTATCATTCCGCGCGGTCGTGCGCTGGGTGTGACCATGTATCTGCCGGAGCAGGATCGCTGGAGCCACTCCAAGCAGCATCTGGAGTCCATGATCTCCAGCCTGTATGGCGGTCGTCTGGCAGAAGAGCTGATCTACGGAGCCGAGAAGGTATCTACCGGTGCGTCCAACGACATCGAACGAGCTACCGATATCGCACGCAAGATGGTGACCCAGTGGGGGATGTCCGAGCGTCTCGGCCCCATGCTCTACGCGGAAGAAGATGGCGAGGTGTTCCTCGGTCGCAGCATGGCCAAGGCCAAGCACATGTCCGACGATACCGCTCGCGTTATCGATGCCGAAGTCAAGCAGGTCATCGACCGCAACTACGCCCGTTCCAAGCAGATCCTGCTGGATAATATGGACGTGTTGCACAGCATGAAAGATGCTCTGATGAAGTACGAGACCATCGACGCCAAACAGATCGATGATCTGATGGCCCGTCGCGAGGTTCGTGCTCCGAGCAACTGGCATGACGAGCACGGTGATACCCCGCAAGGCGGCTCCACTGTAGCTGCCGAGGCCAATCCTGCCGATGAGGCTGCACCGGTGGCGGATGTCACTATCGACAAAGCCAACGACGCGCCGGCCAAATAATCGTGACTCTCCAAACCCCGGGCTTGCCCGGGGTTTTTCTTTATCAGATGGACATGAAAATGCAGTTAACCAGCAAGGGGCTCAGCCTCTCCCTCGATCGTCCCCATGTGATGGGGATCCTCAATGTAACGCCCGACTCCTTCTCTGATGGCGGTAATTTCAACCAGTTTGAACGGGCAATGGCCCATGCGCGCCAGATGGTCTCTGACGGTGCGACCCTCATCGACATCGGTGGCGAGTCAACCCGCCCTGGTGCGCCCGATGTGAGCGAGCAGGAGGAGCTGGACAGGGTCATTCCTGTCGTGGAACAGATGGTCCGTGAGCTGGATGTGATGATCTCCCTCGATACCTCCAAAGCGGCTGTGATGCGGGAGGGTTGCAAGGTGGGTGCCCATCTGATCAACGATGTGCGGGCACTGCAAGAACCTGGAGCACTGCAAGCCGCGGCCGAAGCTCGGGTTCCGGTCTGTCTGATGCATATGCAGGGGCAGCCGAGAACCATGCAGGTCGAGCCGCACTATGAGGACCTGATCGGGGAGGTACGCGCCTTTTTTGATGAGCGTATTGCGACTTGTCTGACGGTCGGGATCCGTCGTGAAGAGCTGTTGCTGGATCCGGGATATGGCTTTGGCAAGACCCTTACCCACAACTATCAGCTGTTGGCGGCTCAAAAGGAACTGCTTGATTATGGCTTGCCGCTATTGGTGGGGATGTCGCGAAAGTCTATGATAGGCAACTTGCTGGGCCGTCCGGTGGATGAGCGTCTGGCGGGCAGTCTTGCATGCGCCCTTATCGGCATGCAGCATGGAGCCCGAATCATCAGGGTACACGATGTAAGGGAGACCATGGACGCATTGCGCGTCGGTTGGCTGGCAATGACGGGACAAGATTTTATTTCCAGATAATAAAGAGAACAGACAATGGCAAGAAAGTATTTCGGTACCGATGGTGTGCGCGGCAAGGTTGGCGAATACCCGATCACCCCTGATTTTGTAATGAAATTGGGTTGGGCTGCCGGCAAGGTGCTCTCCAAGAAGGGCACCAAAAAGGTGCTGATTGGCAAGGATACCCGCATCTCCGGTTACATGCTGGAATCCGCGCTGGAAGCGGGGCTCTCCGCGGCAGGTCTTAAAGCCATTCTGATGGGGCCCATGCCCACGCCGGCGGTTGCCTACCTGACTCGCACTTTCCGTGCCGAAGCTGGCATCGTCATCAGCGCCTCACACAATCCCTTCTATGACAACGGCATCAAGTTTTTCTCCGCTGACGGCACCAAGCTGCCCGATGATGTCGAGCTGGCAATCGAAGCCGAGCTGGATCACGAGCTCAAGTGTGTCGAGTCGGCCGAACTTGGCAAAGCGGTGCGCATTGATGATGCTGCCGGTCGCTATATCGAATTCTGCAAGAGCACCTTCCCCTCCCATATGAATCTGGATGGGGTGAAAATGGTGGTCGACTGTGGCCACGGCGCTACTTACCACATTGCGCCGTCGGTTTTCCGCGAGCTGGGTGCCGAAGTGATCACCATGGGCTGTGCCCCGGATGGTCTCAACATCAACGATGGTGTCGGTTCGACTGCGCCTGACGCACTGGTTGCCAAGGTGCTGGAGTGCAAGGCCGATCTGGGGGTTGCCTTTGATGGTGATGGTGACCGTCTGATCATGGTCGACCATACCGGCTATCTCATCGACGGTGATGAAGTGCTCTATATCATCGCGCGCGATGCCCTGCGCAATGGTCGCCTCAAAGGCGGTGTTGTCGGCACCCTGATGGCCAATATGGGTCTGGAGCTGGCGCTGCAAACCCTGGGCATTCCGTTTGCCCGTGCCAAGGTGGGTGACCGCTATGTGCTGGAGATGATGGAAGAGAAGGGCTGGCGCATCGGTGGCGAGAACTCCGGCCACATTATCTGTCTGGATCAGACCACTACGGGTGATGGCATCGTAGCCGCCTTGCAGGTCCTTAGTGCCATGCGCAGTGCCGAGATGCCGCTGGCCAAGCTGCGCTCCGGCATAGCTAAGTTCCCGCAGGTTCTGGTGAATGTTCGCTTTGCCGAAGGCAAGGATCCGCTGACCGCTGATGCTGTCATGGCTGAGGTTGCCAAGGTGGAACAGGAGCTGGCTGGTCGTGGTCGCGTACTGTTGCGTAAATCAGGTACCGAACCGCTGATCCGGGTCATGGTCGAAGGGGAGCATGAACAGCAGGTGCGTGACATGGCTCAGCGCATCGCCAAGCAGGTTGAATCGTCGTTTTAATGAACAGCCAGGGCGGCTTTTTAGCCGTCCTGGTTGTATCTTGTTCAAACGATTCAAAAATTTAAAAATAGTACTTGTCAGCTGAGCATCCTCTGGATATTATCAGCCCCGCTTTCGCAAGGGAGTTGCCGATGGGACATCGCAAGCCGTTTGTAGCAGCCAACTGGAAGTTGCACGGTAGTAGGTCGCAGTTAGAGCAGTTTACGAGTCAGTGTCTAAACGGCGTTGACGGAAAAGTAGATGTGGTTCTCTGTCCTTCCCATGTGCATCTCGATTTTAGTGCTTCATTGTTCAATGAGCAGATGGTAATAAAGTTGGGGGCTCAGAATGTGAGTCAGCACGCTACTGGCGCTTACACCGGAGAAATCTCGTGTCAGATGCTGGTTGAGGCAGGGTGTCGTTACGTATTGGTAGGGCACTCCGAGCGCAGGCGTCTCTTTGGTGAGACCAGTTTTATCGTCGCAGAGAAGTTTGCGGCAGCCAGAGCGGCAGGCTTGATTCCCATCCTCTGTTTAGGTGAGTCAGGTGCGGCTAGGCAGGCGAGAAGAGCCTTCGAGGTGATCGCTGAAGAGCTGGATATCGTCATAGAGAAAAATGGCGCGATGGCTTTCGATAATGCTATCATCGCCTACGAGCCGATTTGGGCTGTAGGTACAGGTAAATGCGCCACACCCGAGCAGGCACAAGAGGTTCATTCCTTTATACGTGGTCGCTTGGCGGAGGATACTCCGGTAATAGGTGAAAAAGTTAGAATCATCTATGGTGGGAGCGTAACGCCGAGCAACGCGAGAGATTTGTTTGCACAGCCCGACATTGATGGCGGACTGATTGGCGGAGCAAGCCTCGATAGCGATGCGTTTTTAGGAATTGTTGAAGCGGCAAAGGGTGCAAGTTAAATGTACGAGATTCTTTTAGTCGTTTATCTGCTGGTGTCACTGGCTCTGATTGGTCTGGTGATGATTCAGCAAGGTAAAGGGGCTGATATGGGCGCCTCCTTCGGCGCAGGGGCATCGAACACAGTATTTGGCTCCGGTGGTTCAGGCAGTTTCCTGACCCGAACAACAGCATTTTTGGCTACTCTGTTCTTCGTAATCAGCCTGCTGCTCGGCTCTATGTCAAGCAACAAGGTCAAGCAGGGTAGTGAGTGGGAAAATCTGCAACAGACTCAACAGGTTGAGCAGACCAAGGCGCCAGTGAAGAAAGATACTGACGTTCCCGAGTAAGAGTTTTGCCGTGGTGGTGGAATTGGTAGACACGCTATCTTGAGGGGGTAGTGCTCTAGGGTGTGCGGGTTCGAGTCCCGCCCACGGCACCAATTAAGCAGTGACCCGGGTAACCGGGATGTTATAGCCAGGTCAGTCTTGTATGAAAAGAGTGAAGTGGCTATAATCTCGCACGATTTCGGACGCGGGGTGGAGCAGCATGGTAGCTCGTCGGGCTCATAACCCGAAGGTCGTCGGTTCAAATCCGGCCCCCGCAACCAAATTTCACGCGTTTCCTACGCTCAGGAAGGCGGTCGCTGCGAGGCGACAATCAGGGTAAAGCGCCAAGCCCCGATTTGACATCGGGGCTTTTTGTTATGTGCGATTTACTCTGAATCGATCTCTATCTGGGCTTTGTGCCCTTTTTTTGTTTTTCGGAGGGTGACTTTGGCTACGTTGGAACAACGTTTGACCGATCTGCTCGAGGCTCCGGTCGTTGCCTTGGGTTTTGAACTTTGGGGTATTGAGTTTATCCGTGCGGGTAAACACTCCACCTTGCGCGTCTATATCGATGGCGAGCAGGGTGTGACCGTTGAGAATTGTGCTGAGGTTAGCCATCAGGTTGGCGCCATTATGGACGTAGAAGATCCCATCACCGAGGAGTATTACCTCGAGGTATCTTCCCCGGGTCTGGATCGCCCCCTGTTCAAGGTTGCCCAGTTCGAAAAATACGTTGGCCAAGAGGCGGCGGTAACGCTTCGGATGGCAACAAATAACCGCCGCAAGTTCAAAGGCGTAATCAAAACCGTGCAGGGCGACATGATTACTCTGACGGTAGATGGTAAGGACGAAGTGTTGGCTTTCACCAATATCCAAAAAGCGAACATAGTGCCGAACTTTGGTTAACGAGGCTATCGGATATGAATAAAGAGATTTTGCTGGTCGTTGACGCAGTATCCAACGAGAAAGCGGTACCCCGCGAGAAGATCTTCCAGGCTCTGGAGACTGCGCTGGCGACTGCGACCAAGAAGAAATATGAAGGCGAGATTGAAGTGCGCGTTGAAATCGATCGCAAGACCGGTGACTACGACACTTATCGCCGTTGGGTGGTGATTGCGGATCAAGCCGCAATGGAGAATCCTTACGCCGAGATCACTCTGGAAGCTGCCCAAATCGAGCAGCCGGAGATCCAGATCGGTGAGTACGTTGAAGACCAGATTGATTCCGTTACCTTCGACCGTATTACGACCCAGACTGCCAAGCAGGTTATCGTGCAGAAAGTGCGCGAAGCCGAGCGCTCACAAGTCGTTGACCAGTTCAAGGACAAAGAAGGCACCATCATCAGCGGCGTGGTCAAGAAGAGCAACCGCGACAACGTCATCTTGGATCTGGGCAGCAATGCCGAGGCCGTGATCTTCCGCGACGACATGCTGCCGCGTGAAACCTTCCGCCCGGGCGACCGTGTCCGTGGCCTGCTCTATGCAGTACGTCCGGAAGCCCGTGGTTCCCAGCTGTTTGTTAGCCGCTCCAGCCCTGACTTCCTGAAAGAGCTGTTCCGCATCGAAGTACCGGAAATCGGTGAAGAGATGATCGAAATCATGGGCGCAGCCCGTGATCCGGGTTCCCGCGCCAAGATTGCGGTGAAGACCAACGATCGTCGTATCGACCCGATCGGTGCCTGTATCGGTATGCGTGGCGCTCGTGTGCAAGCTGTTTCCACCGAGTTGAGCGGTGAGCGTGCCGACATCGTGCTGTACGATGACAACCCCGCCCAGTACGTGATCAATGCCATGGCGCCTGCCGATGTGGCCTCCATCATTGTTGATGAAGACAACCACACTATGGATATCGCCGTGGAAGCAGCCAACTTGGCTCAGGCCATCGGTCGCAACGGTCAGAACGTGCGTCTGGCCTCCCAGCTGACCGGTTGGGAGCTGAACGTGATGACCGTCGAGGACATGCGTGCCAAGCACCAGGCCGAAAACGACCGCATCATGAACCTGTTCACCAGCACTCTGGATATCGACGACGATTTCGCCGGTCTGCTGATGGAAGAGGGCTTCTCTACCCTGGAAGAGATCGCCTTTGTACCGGTCAACGAGCTGCTGGCTATCGACGGTCTGGATGAAGACATGGTTGAAGAGCTGCGCAAGCGCGCCAAAGATGCCCTGACTACCAAGGCACTGGCCAAAGAGGAGTCCTTCGATGGCGTTGAGCCGTCTGAAGACCTGCTCAATCTGAACGGTCTGAGCCGCGAACTGGCTTACGCCATGGCCGGTCGTGGTGTTGGCACCCTGGAAGATTTGGCTGAGCAAGGTATCGATGACCTTGCTGGTATTGAAGGGCTGACTGCCGAGAAGGCTGGTGAGCTCATTATGGCTGCTCGCAATATCTGTTGGTTTGGGGAAGAGCAGTCTTAAGTAAGATCAAACGGAGGAAAATGAATGGCAGAAGTATCAGTCAAACAACTTGCCACTGACATCGACACACCGGTTGATCGTCTTCTCCAGCAGCTTGTCGATGCCGGTATCAGCAAGAGCAAGGCCGACGACATGGTCAGCGAGTCTGAAAAGCAGGCTCTGCTGGCACACCTGAAGAAACAGCATGGAGGTGACGAGGTTGCCGCTCCTGCTCGCATGACTTTGCAGCGCAAGACCAAGAGCACCATCAGCGTGCAGGGTACTGGCGGCAAGAACAAAGAAGTGCAGGTAGAAGTACGCAAATCTCGCACCTATGTAAGACGTTCGGCGTTGGAAGAAGAACAGCGTCAGGCGGAAGCCGAGGAAACAGCGCGTTTGGAAGCAGAAGCAAAAGCTCGTAGCGAGGCCGAAGAGAAGGCCCGTCTCGAAGCGGAAGAGAAGGCTCGCCGTGAGGCTGAGCAGGCTCGTCGTGAAGCTGAGGAAAAGGCGCGGATCGAGGCACAACAAAAGGCTCGACAGGCTCAACAGCCCGCCAAAGCAGCCAGTAGCACAGCTCAGCAAGAGGCAGAAAAGATGGCCAAGCGCGAAGCAGAAGAACTGAAGCGCCAACAGGAACAGACAGCTTTGCAAAAAGCTGAAGAGCTCGCCGCCAAGAAAGCCGAAGAGGCTCGTCTCATGGCAGAGCAGAATGCAGCCCGCTGGGCTGAAGAAGAAGCGGCACGCGCCAAAGAGAGCAGCGACTACCACGTGACCACCTCCAAGCATGCCCAGGCGGCTGAAGATGAGCTGGATCGTAAGGAAGAGAGCAGTCGTCGTACTGCCGCTGCGGCCAAAGGGCCGAAGAAAGCAGGCCGTCGTGATGATGATCGCAACGACCGCAACTCACGTGATCCCCGCGCCCGTAAGGGCAAGCGTGGCAAGGTGGCTACCCCGAACGCCATGAAGCACGGCTTCAACAAGCCGGCTGCCGCTGTTAACCGTGATGTCATCATCGGCGAGACCATCACAGTGGCCGAGCTGGCCAACAAGATGGCCGTCAAGGGCGTTGAAGTCATCAAGGTGATGATGAAGATGGGTGCCATGGCCACCATCAACCAGGTGATCGATCAGGAGACTGCTCAGCTGGTCGCCGAGGAGATGGGTCACAAGGTTGTGCTGCGTCGTGAGAACGAGCTGGAAGAGGCGGTGCTGTCCGATCGTGACGAGACCTCCGAAGCCAAGCCGCGCGCACCGGTCGTTACCATCATGGGTCACGTTGACCACGGTAAGACCTCGCTGCTCGACTACATTCGTAAAGCCAAGGTTGCTGCTGGCGAAGCCGGTGGTATTACCCAGCATATCGGTGCTTACCACGTACAGACCGACAGCGGCATGATCACCTTCCTGGATACTCCGGGTCACGCGGCGTTTACCTCCATGCGTGCTCGTGGTGCCAAGGCGACCGATATCGTGGTTCTGGTTGTTGCAGCTGACGACGGCGTGATGCCGCAAACCATCGAAGCTATCCAGCACGCCAAGGCGGCCGGTGTACCGCTGGTTGTTGCGGTCAACAAGATCGACAAGCCTGAAGCGGATCCGGATCGCGTCAAGACCGAACTGGCCCGTTACAACGTCATGTCCGAAGATTGGGGCGGTGACTGCCAGTTCGTGCACGTGTCCGCCAAGTCCGGCGAAGGCATCGACGACCTGCTGGAAGCCATCCTGATCCAGGCTGAAGTACTGGAGCTGAAAGCGGTGGTTGATGGCATGGCCAACGGTGTGGTCATCGAATCCTTCCTGGATAAAGGTCGTGGTCCGGTTGCTACCGTACTGGTACAAGAAGGTACTCTGCGTCAGGGCGACATCGTGCTGTGTGGTCTCGAGTACGGCCGAGTTCGCGCCATGCGTGACGAACTGGGTCGCGAGATCAAGGAAGCGGGCCCGTCCCTGCCGGTGGAAATCCTGGGTCTGTCCGGCGTTCCCTCTGCCGGTGACGAAGCGACTGTGGTTCGTGACGAGAAGAAAGCCCGTGAAGTGGCGCTCTATCGTCAGGGCAAGTTCCGCGAAGTCAAGCTGGCTCGCCAGCAGAAGGCCAAGCTGGAAAACATGTTCGCCAACATGACCGAGGGCGAAGTCTCCGAAGTGAACGTGGTGATCAAGGCCGACGTACAGGGTTCTGTGGAAGCGATCTGCGATGCGCTGGTCAAGCTCTCCACCGACGAAGTGAAGGTGAAGATCGTGGGTTCCGGCGTAGGTGGTATCACCGAAACCGACGCGACTCTGGCTGCTGCATCCAGCGCCATCCTGGTTGGCTTCAACGTCCGTGCCGATGCTTCTGCTCGCAAGGTTATCGAAGCCGAGAGCCTGGATCTACGTTATTACTCCGTCATCTATGACCTGATCGACGAAGTGAAGCAGGCCATGAGCGGCAAGCTGGCTCCCGAGTATCGTCAGGAGATCATCGGTCTGGCCGAAGTGCGCAGCGTCTTCAAATCACCGAAGTTTGGCGCAGTTGCCGGCTGTATGGTTACCGAAGGTGTGGTCAAGCGCTCCAACCGTATTCGCGTTCTGCGCGACAACGTGGTTATCTATGAAGGCGAGCTGGAATCCCTGCGTCGCTTCAAGGATGACGTCAACGAAGTCAAGAACGGCTACGAGTGTGGTATCGCGGTCAAGAACTACAACGACGTACGCGAAGGCGACCAGATCGAAGTTTACGAGACCGTTGAAATCCAACGGACTCTGTAAGCCGAGAGTCAGACAAAATAGGGGGCCATGGCCCCCTTTTATCGTAGGATAGAATATGGCCAGAGAATTCAGCCGGACCCGTCGGGTCGGACAGCAGATCCAGCGTGAAATCGCGCTGATCCTGCAGCGTGAGGTGAAAGACCCGCGCATCGGCATGGTGACCGTTTCCGATGTGGAAGTGTCCCGTGACCTTAACTACGCCAAGATTTATGTCACCTTCTTGCAGCTGGAAAATGATGCCGAGCGCATCAAGGAAGGGCTCAAGGCGTTGACTGAAGCGGCCGGTTACATCCGTAGCCTGCTGGGCAGTGCCATGCGTCTGCGCGTGGTGCCCGAGTTGCGTTTTTTCTATGATCAGACGTTGGTTGAGGGGATGCGTCTTTCCAACCTGGTGACCAATACCATCCGTGAAGACAAGCGCCGCATGGCGGAGTCAGGTCGTGACGAAGAGTCCGACGTGGCTGCGGATGATAACGCTGAGGATAAAGGCTGAGATGACTCGAAGACGTCGTTTCAAGGGCCGTGATGTGCACGGCATTCTGCTGCTGGACAAACCGACCGGGCTGACCTCCAACGATGTGTTGCAGAAGGTCAAGCGTATCTATAACGCCGCCAAGGCCGGTCACACCGGTGCGCTGGATCCGCTGGCGACCGGCATGCTGCCGATCTGCCTCGGCGAGGCCACCAAGTTTTCCCAGTATCTGCTGGATGCCGACAAGCGTTACGAAGTGACGGCCAAATTGGGAGAGCGCACCAACACCAGCGATTCCGATGGTGAAGTGGTTGCGACCCGTCCGGTTAATGTGGCAGTGGGGACCCTGATTGAAGCGTTGGACCAGTTCCGCGGCCCCATCATGCAGGTGCCCTCCATGTACTCCGCGCTCAAGCACAACGGCCGTCCGCTCTACGAGTATGCCCGCGAGGGGATCGAGATTGAGCGTGAAGCCCGCCCCATCACCATTTTCGAGCTGAAACTGCTGAGCTTCGAAGGGGACGAGGTGAAGCTCGAAGTGCACTGCAGCAAGGGCACCTACATCCGCTCTCTGGTGGATGATCTGGGTGAAGTGCTGGGTTGTGGTGCTCACGTCTCCCAACTGCGTCGTACTCAGGTTGCCAGCTATCCGTATGATCGGATGCTGACTCTGGAGCAGCTCGAGTGCATCTTCGAGCAGGCCAAGGCCGAGAGCATCCCGCCGCGCGAGCAGCTGGATCCGCTGCTGCTGCCGATGGATACCGCCGTGGCATCCCTGCCCGAGGTGAACATGCTGGCGGTTGTGGCTGCCTATGTGAATCAGGGCCAGGCCGTGCAGGTGGCGGGTGCGCCGCAAAGCGGTCAGGTTCGCATGACGGTCGGCCCGGAGCGCGAGTTCATCGGGGTTGGCGAGATTGATGATGATGGCCGTGTCGCGCCCAAGCGACTGGTGCGTTATCACGACGAGGAGTGATCCTCAGGCGGTATCAGGGCGTCTTTCCCGTTGCGCCTCTTTATCGTTGCGAAAAGGGGCAGGGACGATTATGATACCGCCCTCATTTCACGGCTGAATTAGAGATTGGCTGTGAACCTTTAAACACTCTACTGGAGTAATACCATGTCTCTAAATGCTGAGATCAAAGCTTCCATCGTTGCTGACAACGCTCGTTGCGCCAACGACACTGGCTCCCCCGAAGTGCAAGTTGCCCTGCTGACTGCCCAGATCAACCATCTGCAAGGTCACTTCAAAGAGCACTCCAAGGACCACCACGGTCGTCGCGGTCTGCTGCGCATGGTTTCCCAGCGTCGTAAGCTGCTGGACTACCTGAAGCGTAAAGACGTTCAGCGTTACGCTGCTCTGATCGCCAAGCTGGGTCTGCGTCGTTAATCGACCATCAGATTTCGCGAAAAAGGGGAACCGTTAGGTTCCCCTTTTTTTATTGCTCTTCAAGCCGTTGCCTGCCTCACAGAATTCGCGTCGCCGCTTACCTTTTGCATCGAATCAAGTATACTTGTGCGCGAATTTAAAGAGCCAAATTGTAAAAAGGAAATTCACGTGAATCCTATTGTAAAGTCATTCCAGTACGGTCAACACACCGTCACTCTGGAAACCGGTGTGATGGCCCGTCAAGCCACTGCGGCCGTAATGGTCAGCATGGACGATACCTGCGTATTTGTGACCGTAGTTGGCAAGAAAGAGGCCGATCACGGCCGTGATTTCTTCCCGCTGACCGTCAACTACCAGGAGCGTACCTATGCTGCTGGTCGTATCCCGGGTGGTTTCTTCCGTCGTGAAGGCCGTCCGAGCGAAGGCGAGACCCTCATCTCCCGTCTGATCGACCGTCCTATTCGTCCGCTGTTCCCGGAAGGCTTCCTCAATGAGGTTCAGGTCGTTGCGACCGTCATGTCCGTGAATCCGGCCGTATCCCCCGACATCGTTGCCATGATCGGTGCCTCCGCGGCGCTGGCCATCTCCGGTATCCCGTTTGGCGGCCCGATCGGCGCGGCTCGCGTGGGTTACATGAACGGTCAGTATGTGCTGAACCCGACCACCACCGAACTGCCGCAGAGCGATCTGGATCTGGTGGTTGCCGGTACTGCCAACGCGGTACTGATGGTTGAGTCCGAAGCGGCTATCCTCTCCGAAGAGGTAATGCTGGGCGCCGTGGTATACGGTCACGACCAGATGCAGACCGTGATCAATGCGATCAACGAGTTTGCCGCTGCCGTCGGCACCAAGCCGTGGGATTGGACTGCTCCTGCCATCAACGAAGCGCTGAAAGCCAAGGTTGCCGAGCTGGCGAGCGCCGAGCTGGGTGAAGCCTACCGCATCACCGAGAAGGCTGTTCGTTACGAAACCATCGCTGCCATCAAGGGTCGTGTGGTTGAGCAAGTTATCGCTTCCGGCGTGGAAGAAGATGCCAAGAAGATCGGCGAAGAGTTCCACAGTCTGGAAAGCCGC
Organism: Aeromonas sp.; assembly: GCF_050633025.1. Lineage (GTDB taxonomy): Bacteria > Pseudomonadota > Gammaproteobacteria > Enterobacterales > Aeromonadaceae > Aeromonas. The sequence goes on along the minus strand of NZ_JBODRQ010000002.1, from coordinate 33,536 downwards.
ATCGTTCGTGGTCGCGTAGTACGTGGTGAGCCGCGTATCGATGGTCGCGATCCGGAAATGATCCGCGCCCTGAGCGTAGGCACCGGTATTCTGCCCCGTGCTCACGGTTCTGCCCTGTTCACCCGTGGTGAAACTCAGGCTATCGTGGTTGCCACTCTGGGTACCGAGCGTGACGCCCAGAACATCGACGAGCTGACAGGCAACCGTGCCGATCGTTTCATGCTGCACTACAACTTCCCGCCATACTGCGTTGGTGAGACCGGCATGATGGGTAGTCCGAAGCGTCGCGAAATCGGCCACGGCCGTCTGGCCAAGCGCGGCGTTGCTGCCGTGATGCCGAGCGCCGCCGAGTTCCCGTACGTGGTGCGCGTGGTGTCTGAAATCACCGAATCCAACGGTTCCTCCTCCATGGCCTCTGTCTGTGGTTCCTCTCTGGCACTGATGGATGCCGGTGTGCCGATCAAGGCCTCCGTTGCCGGTATCGCCATGGGTCTGGTGAAGGAAGAAGAAGGTTTCGTCGTGCTGTCCGACATTCTGGGTGACGAAGATCACCTGGGCGACATGGACTTCAAAGTAGCCGGTACTACCGAAGGTGTGACCGCGCTGCAGATGGACATCAAGATCGAAGGCATCACCAAAGAGATCATGGAGATTGCGCTGAAGCAAGCTCGTGGCGCTCGTCTGCACATCCTGAAAGTGATGGATGAAGCTATCCAGGCTCCGCGTGCCCAGATCTCCGATTTCGCACCGCGTATCCACACCATCAAGATCAATCCTGAGAAGATCAAGGACGTGATCGGTAAGGGTGGTTCCGTGATCCGTGCGCTGACCGAAGAGACCGGCACCAACATCGAGCTGGATGATGACGGTACTGTACGTATCTCCGCCGTGGCCAACGAAGCCGCCATGGAAGCGATCCGTCGCATCGAGGCCATCACCGCCGAGATCGAAGTGAACCGCATCTATGAAGGTAAAGTTGTTCGTCTGGCCGATTTCGGTGCATTCGTCAACATTCTGCCGGGCAAAGATGGTCTGGTACACATCTCCCAGATCACCGATGCTCGCGTGCAGAACGTGGCTGACCACCTGACCATCGGTGACGTGGTCAAGGTGAAGGTACTGGAAGTGGACCGTCAGGGCCGCGTACGTCTCTCCATCAAGGAAGCGAACGCCCCGACCGAAGCAGCAGCACCTGCTGCTGACGCCGCTCCGGCCGCTGAAGAAGCGCCTGCTGCAGAGTAATCTGCTAGCCTGATACCGGATCGGTTCCGGTTGATGTAAAAAGTCCGGCTCCCCTTGGGGAGCCGGACTTTTTTATGGGCAATGGCGGAGATCCCGGTCAAAGGAGTTATCTGCCGAGGATGGCAGGATGCATCTCCTGCAATGGAAATGGTAAATAAGAACATCGAGATAAAAAAGAGCCTGCGATTGCAGGCTCTTTTGCTGAAAGCGGTCGCTGTCAGGCTTCGTTGGCGTGGGCCTTCTGGCACCCTTCGACGGCGTGAGCAATCAGTTCCAGTGCGCTCTGGTCGCACGGTGGCAGTTCAGCCTCGCATTTACTGATAGGGGTAACACGATCGCCCCACTTGATGATGGCGGCACCCCAGGTCAGGCCGGCACCGAAAGCGGCGGTCAGCAGATAGGAGTTCGGCTTGACGCGGCCCTGCTCCAGCGCTTCACACAGGGCGATGGGCACAGTAGCTGCGGAGGTGTTGCCATAATTTTCGATGTTGACCATCACCTTCTCCATCGGCGCATTCATCCGCTTGGCGAGGGTCTCGATGATGCGGATATTGGCCTGGTGCGGCACGATCAGGTTGACCTGCTCCGGCGCAATACCGGCCTGCGCCAGCACAGTGCTTGTGGCCTCACCCATGCCGCGCACGGCGCGTTTGAAGATCTCCGGCCCTTCGAAGTTGAAGGTGAACAGCCCATCGATATCGGCAAAACGCACCCGATCGGTACCGAAGTTAGGTACGTGCAGGATCTCCCGCGCTTCGCTGTCACAGCCCAGCTTGTTGGCGATCAGGCCACACTCCTGCTCGCTCGCCTCGATTACCACGGCACCGGCACCATCGCCAAACAGCACGGCGGTATCGCGGCGCGCCCAATCCAGCAGGTAGGTGAGGCGCTCGGCACCGATCACCAGCACCTTCTTCATCATGCCGGTCTGCACCAGCGAGGTGGCGACGGAGAGGGAATAGACGAAACCGGTGCAAGCCGCGTTGAGGTCGAACACGGCGGCGTTGACGGCGCCCAGTTTCTTCTGCACCGCAGAGGCGGCGCTTGGCAGCAGGTTGTCCGGGGTTGCGGTCGCCAGGATGATGCCATCGAGATCGCTCGCTTCCAGACCGGCGCAGGCCAGTGCGCGGCGACCGGCCAGGGTGGCGAGATCCGAGGTGCTGACGTGGGAGATCCGGCGGGCCTTGATGCCGGTGCGCGGATAGATCCACTCGTCTGACGTATCCATGATGGTGCTGAGGTCATCGTTGGTCAGCACGGAGGGAGGCAGGCATTTGCCCCAGCCGGTGATATTGGCGTATTTCATCTTGTTACCGCTTCTCAAAGTGGATAGCCCGCGGGCGGAAAATCGTGCGATTATGCCGCACCGGAGCGGGTGTGTCATCTTGCGTGTCCCGGCTCGGTGCAGGAAGGGGTGTGCCCAGACGCGTCAGATAGGATAATGTCACAGCAGGAGCGGCACATAGCTTGTCAATCTGCCCAGTTCCGACTTGCCGGCGGCCCGCCTGATCTGTCAGCACAGGGAGTGCCACCCATCATTACTACACCTGACAGAGGTACATCATGGAATGGACGAGTTGGCTTGCTCTGGCCGCAATCTGCGTGATGGGGGCCATCAGCCCGGGGCCGAGTCTGGCGCTGATCATCCGCAACACGGTGCAGGGCGGGCAGGGGCATGGCGTCGCCACTGCGCTCGGTCACGGCTTTGGGGTTGGAATCTATGCGCTGGTCACCGCACTGGGTCTCTCCATTTTGATCACCCAGACCCCGATCCTGTTTGATCTGATCCGCTACGGCGGCGCCGCATTTCTTGCCTGGCTCGGGGTGAAAGCCCTGCTGGCAAAACCTGCCAGTAGTGAAGCGAATGAAGAGGTGCATCAACTGCGCGGTCGGCAGGGGGCCTTTGAAGGTTTTATGGTGGCTTTCCTTAACCCCCAGCTGGCGGTTTTCTTCATCGCCCTGTTCAGCCAGTTTGTGCGGGCCGATACCGGCTGGAGCGAAGGAGGCATCATGATGCTTACCGCTGGCGGGATCGATGCCGCCTGGTATGTGCTGGTGGCGCTGGTGCTCTCGCGCGGGCCTGTGCTGGCGTGGCTTAAAGCCAAATCCTTTGTGATCGACAAGGTGAGCGGCTTGGTGCTGCTCGGGCTGGCGCTCAAGGTGGTTATCTAATCCTGCATTTTGCGGATACCTTAAGCGGGATCAAGGCACGCGGGTGGTGAATGGGCTAGAGTAGCGCCCATTTGCTGTCCGCCCTGATCCCGAGACCATGCACCAGAACAAGCACCCGTTAAGCCACAACAACCGGTTGGAGCTGCTGGCTCCGGCCAAGAACCTCGCCTACGGCATCGAAGCCATCAATCATGGTGCGGATGCCGTCTACATGGGGGGCCCCGCCTTTGGCGCCCGCAGCGCTGCGGGCAACTCTCTCGAAGATATCGAAGCGCTGGCGCGTCACGCCCACCGTTTCGGTGCCCAGGTTTTTGTCGCCTTCAACACCCTGCTGCATGATCATGAGCTGGAGCAGGCTCGGCGCCTGACCTACCAAATTTACGAAGCCGGTGCCGATGCGCTGATTGTGCAGGATATGGGACTGCTGGCGCTCGATCTGCCACCCATCGCGCTTCATGCCAGTACCCAGACCGACAACCGCACGCCGGAGAAGGTGAAGTTTCTGCAGGATGTGGGTTTCTCTCAGGTGGTGCTGGCGCGCGAACTGTCGCTGGCGCAGATCCGCGAGATCAGCGCGGCGACCAATGTGCAGCTGGAGTTTTTTATCCACGGCGCGCTCTGCGTCTCCTACAGCGGCCAGTGCAATATCAGCCACGCCCGTACCGGCCGCAGCGCCAACCGCGGTGAATGTGCCCAGCTCTGCCGTCTGCCCTGCTCGCTGCAAAAGCCGGACGGTGAAGTGCTGGTAGCCGACAGCCACCTGCTGTCGCTCAAGGATATGGATCAGACCGACAACCTGGAGGCCTTGATCGAGGCGGGGATCCGCTCCTTCAAGATTGAAGGGCGCCTCAAGGGGCTCGACTACGTCAAAAACGTCACCGCCTGGTATCGCCAGAAGCTCGACGCCATTCTGGATAGTCGCTCCGATCTGGTGGCCGCTTCGGCAGGTCGTTGCAGCTACAGCTTCGAACCGGATCCGAAAAAGAGTTTCAACCGTGGCTCTACCGACTACTTCCTCAATGGTCGTCAGCAAGGGATCGATTCTACCAGGAGCCCGAAATATGTGGGCGAGCCGCTGGGGCGGGTCACTAAGGTGACCCGTGACGGTATCGAGATCGATGGCAAACAGGTCACCCTCAACAACGGCGACGGTCTGGGCTTCTTCAAGCCGAATAACGAGCTGGTGGGGATGCGCCTCAACAAGGTCGAAGGTAAGCAGTTACTCCTGTCAGAACGCATGCCGGGGCTAAAGGTGGGGACAGAAATCTACCGCAACCACGATCAGGCGTTCAGCAAGATGCTGGAGAAGGCGAGCGCGGATCGCCGCATCCGGGTCGATATGGTGCTGGCAGAGTGCGATGAGGGCGTGAACCTAACGCTCACCGACGAGCAAGGCATCAGCGCCGCGGTGACGCTTCCCTGTGGCAAACAACCTGCCGACAATCCGGAGCGGGCGCTGCAACAGGCGCGGGATCAACTTGGCAAGCTCGGCAATACCCTGTTTGTGGCGCGCAAGATTGAGTTGGCAGTAACGAGGCCGCTATTTATCGCCGCATCACAGCTCAACGGTCTGCGCCGGGACGGCATCGCCGCGCTGGAGGCGGCGCGGGTGGCCAGCTACCAGCGCCCCGAGCGACGGATCGCCCTGCGGGATATCCACTATCCCCAGCACCGCCTCTCCTACCTTGGCAACGTGCTTAACAGCGCGGCTGAAAAGTTCTTCCATGAGCACGGGGTGGAGCGCATTGCCCCCGCCTATGAAGCGAACAAGGAGGAGCGGGAAGTGGTGCTGATGATCACCAAACACTGCATCCGCTACAGCCAGAACCTCTGCCCGAACGAGGTGCCCGGTCTCAAGGCCGAGCCGCTGGAGCTCAAGATGGGTAAAGACACCTTCCGTCTGCGTTTTGACTGTAACCGCTGCGAAATGCATGTGATGGGCAGCCTGAAACGCTGATCAAAGAGCCCCTTTCTCCATCTGGAAAGGGGGCTGTTTTTTAGCACAGGCTTTCCGCCCATCCTCCTTTATTGCCCCTCTCCAGCGCCAGCAGCGCTTTTTTGATCTCCAATCCCCCCGCATAGCCGGTCAGGCTACCGTTTTGGCCGATCACCCGATGGCAGGGGACGATGATCGAGAGCGGATTGCGGCCATTTGCTGCGCCCACAGCCCGCACCGCATCGGGTTTGCCGATGGCGCGAGCAATATCGCTGTAGCTGCGGGTTTCGCCATAGGGGATGTCGCACAGCGCTTGCCACACCGCCTGCTGAAAGGCGGTGCCACGGGCGGCAAGGGGCAGGGAGAAGCGCTGCAAGCGACCGACCAAATAGGCGTCAAATTCGGCGAGGAAGGGGGCCAGCGCCTCGTGATCTTGCTGCCAGCCACTCATATCGGGCAGCGCCCGCAGGCCCGCCATAAAGTCCACGTGTACCAGACCATATTCATTGATGGCGACCAGCAGATCGCCGCAGCGGGTCGGCAGGATATCGTAGCGGATCATGGGGTTCTCTCCTGTTGTTGGGTATCTGGCTGTTGTTCGTTGCCGGTGGCACGGAGCAGCAAATCGGGCGCTTCACTCATTGCGTGCCACAGCCAGCTGGCCGCGTAGCTGCGCCACGGCTGCCATGCTGCGCTTTGCGCCAACACCTCTTTTACCGGCAGCTTGGTGCCGCCGCCGAGTGCCTTTTGCAGCACCAGATCGGAGGCGGGGAAAGCATCTGTATCGAGCCCGCAGCGCAGTCGCCAGTAAGCGACTGTCCAGGGGCCTATGCCCGGTAGCGCCAGCAACTGCTCATCACTGGCTGTCGTGAGGGTCAGCTCGCCGCTGGCCAGCGCCTGAGCCACTCCCTGCAGGGTACGAATACGGCTGCCGGGCATGCCGATACCGTCGAGATCGAGCTCGCACAACTGGGCGGGGGTCGGCAGTTGCGCCCCCCCGAATTGCGCCTCGGTGCGCGCCACCAGCCGCCCGAGTATGGTGATGGCTCCCTTGACCGACACCTGCTGGCCGACGATGGCGCGCAGCATCACCTCGTATTCGTCCCAGCCACCCGGCAGCCGCACGCCGGGCCAGCGCCCCTGCAAGCGGGCGAGCAGCGGATCCTGACCGAGCAGATCACCGATCCGCTGCATATCGGCATCGAGATCCCACATCCTGCGCACCCGATAGAGCAGATCGGGCAGTGCCGCGAGCGGCAGGTCATGCACGGTGAGTTGCAGGCTGTGCCCCTTGCCCTGCGCGATACGCACCAGCGCGACCTGATCGCCGACCCGGTAGCGCCGCTCATATACCTCGCCATCTACCCGCTCCAGTCCGGGGATAGCCCGCAGCCGGTAGAACGCCAGCATGGCCGCCACGTCATATGGGGGGCGGTAGGGAAGTTGCAGCGTCAGGGTTGCGCCGCGCGGCTGCGCGCTCATGTGCTCTGGCGCATGATCCTCTTGTTGGCGCAAGGTGCGTGGGGCCATCCCATAGGCGTTCAGCCAGGCATCGTTGAAGCGGCGGATGCTGGCAAAGCCTGCGGCAAACGCGATATCGGTGATGGGCAGCCCGGTTTCGGTCAGCAGCCTTTTTGCGAGCAGCAGGCGGCGTGTCTGTTCCACCTGTTTTGGTGAGGCGCCGAGGTGCTGCTCGAATTGGCGGCGCAGAGTGCGTTCGCTGATCCCGGCCTTAGCGGCCAGTTTGGCGAGCGTGCCCTCCGCCAGCTCGCCGCGATCGATGCGTGCCAGCAGATGTGCCAGTTCAACCGGCAGATCGCCACGGGCGGCGGGGGCCAGCTCAGGGCGGCAGCGCAGGCAGGGTCGCAGCCCATACTGTTCGGCGGCCGCGGCGCTTTGGAAGTAGCGCACATTGTGCTCGTGCGGTGGCCGTGCCGGGCAGACAGGCCGGCAGTAGATGCCGGTCGAGAGCACGCCGGTAAAGAAGCGGCCATCAAAGCGAGCATCGCGGGCGAGCCGTGCGGCGTGACACTGTTCGCGGCTGAGGGTGTTGATCTGGTGATCCTGTGGCTGGTCACGCTCGTGCTGCGGCGTCATGGCATGGCTCTCTTGCTGGTGGGGGCCGGGTGTTTGCTGATGCGGCACAAAAGGGATGAGTGAGAGACTAAGCAGGATCGCGAGGGATGACTAGCCAGAAACGGACAGGGATAATAATTAAGTTTGCGAGGAATGTGCGCTGAAACAGGTGAAGGTCGTGCGCAACTGTGCGAAGGTGGATGAGCCTTTATCACCGAGGATTGCACTATGCCAGGTCCCGCCCGTGCCGGCGCCCTGATCTATGCCAGGGAGCCGGGCTTGCTGAGCCACTTTTACCGAACCTTGCTGCAGATGGAGATCCGCAGTCAGAGCGAGCAGCTGATCGTGCTGGAGAACGGTGACATCCAGCTGCTTGTGCATGTCATCCCCGAGCCCTATATCGGACAGGTCGTTGTCACGACGCCGCCAGCGCTGCGCGAGCAGGGGGCCATCAAGCTCTTCTTTACCGTGCCAAGCCTTGCGTGGGCGGAGGCGAAAGCGGCGGATCTCGGTGGTGGCCTGCTGCCACAGCAGTGGTCCGGGCCCGGCTTTGTGGTGCGCAACGCCTTCGACCCTGAAGGCAATATTCTGCAACTGCGCGAATTTTTAAGCGCGCAGGATCCGCTCTGACACGGATCGTTTACCAATAAAAAAACGGGGCCTGTCATGGCCCCGTCATGTTTTACCCGTATTGCACGGATCACTTCAGATAGCGCTGTTCCAGATGCTGGCGCAGCCAGTGCGGATTGAGCGCTTCACCGGTGGCACGGCGCACCAGCTCGTCGGTGCTGTGCAGGCTTGCCTGTGACCAGATGTTGCGTCCGAGCCAGCCAAAGATCTCCGGCAGGCGGCCTGCGGTGATCAGCTCACCCATGTTGCCCAACTCTTTTTCGAGAGCAAAGCGCAGTTGGGCGGCATACATGGCACCTAGCGTGTAGCTCGGGAAGTAGCCAAACATCCCATCGGTCCAGTGAATATCCTGCATGCAGCCATTGCGGTAGTTGCCCTTGGTGGAGAGCTCCAGCCATTGCTGCATTTTGGCGTCCCACAGCTCGGGGATATCGGCTACCTCGATCTTCCCTTCAACCAGATCGCGCTCCAGCTCGTAGCGCAGGATAACGTGGGCCGGATAGGTCACCTCGTCGGCATCGACCCGGATAAAGCCCGGCTCGACCCGGCTGTAGAGAGTGGCCAGGTTCGCCGGTGAAAATGCCTCCTGCTCGCCGAAGTGATGACGAATATAGGGGGCAAGCAGTGCCAGGAAGGCCGGATTGCGTCCCAGCTGCATCTCGCAAAACAGGCTCTGGCTCTCGTGAATCGCCATGGAGCGCGCCTCGGCCACCGGCTGACCCAGCAGATGGCGTGGCAGCCCCTGCTCGTAACGGGCGTGGCCGGTCTCGTGCACTATGCCCATCAGGCTCGAGACAAACTCCTGCTCGTTGTAACGGGTGGTGATCCGCACATCGGTCGGCACCCCGCCACAGAAGGGGTGACTGCTCACGTCGAGGCGGCCGTGGGCGAAATCAAAGCCGAGCACCCCCATCACTTCCTGACCGAAGGCTTGCTGGGTGGGGATGGGGAAGGGGCCTTGCGGTATAAGCAGGGCATCGCCCTTCTGCTGCTCGCTCACGGTCTGGATAAGACCGGGCAGCCAGCTGGCGAGATCGCCGAAGATCTCATCGAGCCGAGTAGTGGTCATGCCCGGCTCATAGCGGGCCAGCATGGCATCGTAGGGGCGCACGCCAAGCGCATCGGCCCGCAACTGTGCCACTTCACGGGAGAGGTTCACCACCGCCTCGAGATTGGGGGCAAAACCGGTCCAGTCGTTGTTCGTGCGCTGGCTGCGCCAGGCGTGCTCGCACTTGCTGCCGGCCAGTGACAGCGCTTCGACCAGCTCACCGGGCAGCAGGCTTGCATCTTGCCACTGGCGCTTGATCTCGCTGAGGTTGGCGCGCTGCACCTCATCGAGTGGCTCACTCTCGGCCTTGGCAATCCAGTCGCCGAGCTCGGGAGCGGTGCGCTTCTGGTGGATCAGCAGACCGAGTTCAGCCATCGCTTCGGCACGGGCATCGTTGCCCCCTTCCGGCATCATGGCCGCCTGATCCCAGCCGCAGATGGCGGCGAGGTGGCTAAAGCGGTGGATCTGTTGCTGATGTTGTTCAAGCTTTTGATATGACATGGGATTGTCCTTGTTCGCGTCCCTGATGGTAGACAGCCCCGTACCTGGCATGACCGGGGCTGGTCGATGCTAACACTGCTATCGTCTGGTTGACCACCTTCGCGAGGGCGGGTCCGAGGAGTGGCAGCTATCGGGTTAGCCGAGGCGCTTCTGGTGCCGTTCGCGGTTTTCCGCTTTTTTGCGTTCGCTTTTACGCAGCAGCACATAGAGCGCGCCGCTGCCGCCGTGGCGACGCTCGGCGCTGTGGATCGCCATGACGGCAGGCAGTTGCGGCAACCAGGCGCTGACATAGCTTTTCAGCAGAGCGCGCGGGGTGCTGCGCTCCCCCTTGCCGTGCAGGATCAGCAGGCAGCGGATATCCCGGACTTCACAATCTGCAATGAACTGCACCAGCGTCTGGCGCGCTTCGTTGAGGGTTTTCTGGTGCAAGTCCAGGCTGGCCTGAAGCTCGTATTTGCCGAGCCGCAGCTTCTTGTAGACCCCCTCCTGCACCCCATCACGTTTGAAGCCGACGATTTCGTGCGGATCGCGCATCTCGATGGCCTCCATGGTGAGGTGGTCGAGGGTGAGTTGTTCGGCGGTGGCGGCCTGACGGCGAGCGAGATGCGCCTCGGTCGGGGCGGATTTGGCCGCATGGGGATGGATGTTGTCGCTGCGAATGGGCCGCACGTCGGCCACTTCATTCATAAATAGCGAGAGTTCGTCGTTATGAGACACGGCAGGCTCCCCATAAAAAAAGTGGCGGCCATTATAACGGCCGCAACCGGCACAGAAAACGGGGAAAGGGGCAGGGGATAAGAGGGGGGCAACGTATGGGCACTGGTGCAGCCTGGCCAGGGCATCACTATCGCGAACCATAAAACAGCACAGGCGGTCAGTGTGTGCTGCCGCCTGGGGTCAGAGGATTATTTTCCCTCTTTGGTTTGCTGAGAATAGTGTTGCTGCGAATGCGGCGGTTGTGAGTGCATCACCTTGTAGATGAAGTAGGCCGCGTAAGAGCTGATGAGCAAGAAGGTGCCGATAATCACCAGCATCGACATCAATCCCACGCTGTTGCCAAACATCAGGTCCAGCCAAAAGTCCATTTTATTGCTCCTGTCACCCGGTTGATGACAGGCATGATAAATACCTCTTTGCCCCGTCCGGGATGATCCCGATCAACTCCCTTGCAGGTTGTTTAATAACCAGCGCAATCTGTGATCGTTCTCACTGGACTCCTTGCGACCGAGCCTGCACAGGGCCTGGTGTGGTGAGCGGGGTAATACGCCACCCTTGCTGCTCCAGCAACGCCAGCAACCCCTGCTCGCCGTAAAGGTGCAGGGCGCCTACTACGATAAAGCTCTCGTTGGGCAGGGTGGACCATTTCTTCAGCCAGTTGTGGTTGCGCTCGGCCAGCAGGGTCTGCTCCATCCAGCTTTGTAGCGGGGGGGGAGCCATCTCCTCCTTGAGCAGATTGATCAGCGTCGCCTCATCCCCCTGTTGCCACGCCTTCATCACGGCGGCGAAACCACTCTCCAGCATCGGTAGCTCATCCAGGGTGCTGGCGAGCATCAGGGTCTGGTTATCACCCACGCTGGCCAGATAACCGAGCTGCTCCAGCAGGGTCTCAAAGCCCACCACCGGTTTGCCCTCTTTGGCGGCCCGGGCGGCAAAGTGCTGGTCTATCCCGAGTTCACTCTTTAAGTCGGAGCGGGCCATGGCGGCCTGGGTCAGGGTAATGGCGGCAAACCAGGGGCGCAGGGGGGCGAGGGTTGCTTCATCGAGGTCGTAACGGGCCCCTGCCATCAGGGTACGCTGATAGAGTTCGGCAGGCAGATATTGCTTGAGTGATTTGCCATCCACCAGTCGGGTGATAGATCCCATCTCTTGCCACTGATCCGGCGTGATGCTGTTCATGTCCACCTCCATCACCAGTGCGCGACTCTGCAGCCAGGCACGCTCCACAGGCTCGGGAAGAGGATAGAGGGAAGGCTTGCCCGCATGGATGGAGCCCAGCAGCCAGTGTTGCTGGTTGCCCTTGCTTACCCGATAGAAGGCGGGATCGGCAAAGGCGTGCAGCGGTAGCAGCAGGCAGAGCAGGAAGGCAAAGAGGGTGCGATGAAATCTCATGGGGATCCTTAATGTGCGCCGGGTGACTTCTCTTGCTGACAATAAGCCCTATGATAAGTCCTCATTTCAGATAACCAAGAGGTTTGCCATGCCCCACCTTCGTTTTCGCGCCGTGGCGCTTGAGACCCTGCAACAGGTGAGCGGCCCGCTGCTGGCCGAGCTTTGCGAGCTGACCGGCGGCAAGCCGGAGTTTGTCACCATGGAGCGGGTGGAGAGTTGCTGGATCCGTAACGGCGAGCCAGAGGCGGGATTTCCGTTTGTCGAGTTGCACTGGTTCGAACGGCCGCAGGAGATGCAGGACGCCGCCGCGCGCCTTATCACGCGCCATTTGAAGCAGGTGCTGGGGGAGCAGACCTATGTGGTGGTGCAGGTGATCCCCTTGGTCAAGAGCGCCTACTACAGCAATGGCGAGCACTATTGAAGAGAGGGACAAACCAGGTTGGCGGGACGGGTGACGCCGCTACCCGGCTAACGCCACTTGGGCGGCAGGATGCTTGTCGCCCATCACGGGATCAGGCCGATTTGGCCAGCAGTTTATCGAGCCAGCGAGTGGGCAATACCCGTCGCAGGAAGGCAAACAGCCGGGTTGGAGTGGTCACCGGATAGCGTGCCTTGGGATGGGCGTGGGTCAGCGCATGGAGCAGCGGCGGGATGCAGGCTTCGCTTGGGAGGGTAAAGCCGCTGGTGGCCCCCTCTTTTTCCAGCCGCGTCAGAGTTTGGCGGTAGGCCGACTGATGACGACTCTGAGCCGGGTCGATGTGGCGCAAGAAGGCGCTGCGGGCATTGTCACGAAAACGGGTATCGATGGGGCCCGGTTCAATCAGGCTGATATGTACCCCGCTACCCGCCAGTTCGAGGCGCAGAGTGTCGCTATAACCTTCCAGCGCAAACTTGCTGGCGTTGTAGGCGCCGCGATACTTCATGGCAACCAGTCCCAGTACCGAGCTGTTCTGCACTATCCGCCCCTCTTTGGCCTCCAGCATCGGCGGCAGCACCTGACGGATCAGATGGTGCCAGCCAAACAGGTTGGTATTGAACTGCTCCCTGAGCGCCTCGGTGGGCAGATCTTCCAGCGCCCCGGGTTGGCCATAAGCGCCATTGTTGAACAGGCCATAGAGGCGCCCGCCCGCCAGATGGAGCGCCGCACTGGCACCCAGCTCGATGGAAGCAGGGTCCGCCAGATCCAGCTGTACCGCCAGCAATCCCTGTTGCTGCAAGCGGGCCACATCTTCCGCCTTGCGCGCCGAGGCGATCACGGTAAAACCGTGCTGCCCGAGCGCCTGTGCGGCGGCGAGGCCAATACCGCTGGAACAACCGGTGATCAGAACAAAACGGGGCATGATGGCGTCCTTGTGACTGCTGACAAAAGCGTGCGGGCGGGTGAGTGGATAAAATCCCTATCCGGCTCGCATGTTAGCCTGCCAACCGGCAAAAAGAAAACCGGGCCAAGTGGCCCGGTTTGCTGACATCGTATTGCCTGATTACATGAAGGTAAGCGGCATGATGATGTGGAACTTGACGTCCTTCTCTGAGGCGAAGATGTTGGGATAGTCGGTCCAACCACCTTTTTGAGTTATGTCGTTGTTGTAGTCGGTGTAGTGCAGTTTGAACAGGGTGCCTTTCAGCTTGCCATCCTGCACGGTATAGCTGACATCAAAGTTGGCAGCCCATTCGGTATCTTCACCGTTGGTAGCTTTAGTGCCATCACCTTTCTCGATATCCCAACCGTAAGCACCGGATACACCGACTGACCAGCCAGGGGCACCCACCAGGTCATCCAGAGAACGGGTCACGCCGAAGAACAGCGCTTTCTCGTTGTTGGCGTTCCAGTCAGAGCGGGAGTCCCACCAAATTTCGTTGGCACCCTGGGAGTTGGCGTAGCCACGGGTCAGGCGGGGCAGGTAGTTGCCTTCGTTACCTTCGGCCTTGGTCCACAGACCTTCCAGACGGAAGCCGTACGGGCCCATGCCCCAGGCAGCTGTCAGAGCTTGTTGCCATGCCAGACCGTCATAAGTCTCGATCTGGGAAGCGCCCTTGGTGTAGGTCTCGGTCTCGGAACCGTAGAACTGGTAGCTGGTGGAGAGGCCGCCCAGTACGTCAAACTTGTGAGCCAGTTTGAAGTGGTAGCTATCCATGTAGCCTTCGGACTGACCGAAAGAACCGGTCACTGCAGTGCCATTCTCGAAGGTGTAACGGGCTGCGATACCGTGGATGTAGTCGATGACGTTTTCATCAGCGAACGGATCCATCCACGCTTTGGCACGGGAGAAGACCTGAGTCTCTTTGTACCAGGGGGCCTTGTACTCGTCAGCGATGGCGTAGGTCAGGTAGAGGCCACCGAAGTTACCTTCAACTTGACCACCACGATAGGTACCCGGTTGATAAGACCAGTTAACACCGATTTGGCCAGGGACATACAGCTGGGTATAACCACCCTTGGCAGTGATGCCGCCGTCCAGGAATTTCAGCTTCATCGCTGCGTTGGAGAGGCTGAAACCACCTTCAGGGGAGCCATCTTTGGCGTTGTTGCCCCAAGAACGGCCAGCGAAGGAGAATTCGTTTTCCTGGTTGACCGGGTGATTTTCGGTAACGGCCAGGTCATAGGCACCGAAGCCGCCCAGATCCAGACCTACGGTGTCCCAGGCATAACCGGAGTTGAAGTTGAGAGCGGCTTGAACGGTGGAATGGCTCAGGTTGGACTGGTATTTGCCTTCTTTCTTGGCTGCAGTCGGGTCACCATCGATGCGCTGACGATCACGCTGGAAGTAGAACAGACCGCCGGTCAGTTTGGAGTCTTTAACGAAGGTTTCATAGGACTGGCCGTATTCCGGGCTCATCATATCCTGAGCTGCCAACGCCATACCGGGGGCGACCAGAGCGGCTACCACAGCGGCACTCAAAGCGGCGCGCTTGAAGATCACTTTTTCCATTTTTATTGCTCCTGATTTTATGGACTTAGCTTTTTTTCCGGCAGTTGGCATCGGGCCTACCGCTCGGTATTGGCATTGCAATCAAAACCCCGAAGGGCAAAAAATCTTCTCTTGGCTACCTGCAACCCGGATGTCTTGGCACATCTGTAGTTGGCAGTCCTGATCATCACATGTTGTTTTTTTATGTTCCGATTCTTGGCTATCGGACAACCCCAAGAGTACGTTCGCGCTGCGAAATATCAATGAAAAGTTCCCCTGGTTCTTCAAAAATATGACCGAGAGCAAATAATTACGGCTAAGGCCGCAAGCGGTGTTATGGCAGGATTTATGTGAAGGGAAACGTTTTTCTGTCGGTATCCCGCGTCAGCTCGGCTTTTCATGCGAGATAGGGGGGCTTGGATTAACTTTTTAGCAATGTGTAATTTTGTGGTGGAAAAAAACATTCCCTCTGGTTGAAGGTCGGAGATCTGGTTGCGATGGGCCGGTGGAGTGAAGTGAGGTCAGAACCTTGATGGATGACGAGGAGAGGTTCAGGCGGCGGAATGGGAGGTCCGTTCAAAAAAAGTCCCCGGCAGATGCCGGGGACTTTTGGATAAGAGACAGGCGCCAGGCCCGGTTTGTTCAATCAGTTGCGCTGTGATTACTGGAGTACCAGCACCATCAGCAGACCGACGGTAATGGCGGATACCAGGAAGGCAAAGCCATAGAACACATAGTGGTGCAGTTTGGTGGTGTGGATCCCCAGATCATGTAGACCGTGGTAGATACGGTGCATACCGTGCCAGATGGGCAGGGCGATGACAGCTAACAGGATGCAGGCACCCCACCAGGAGCTGGCAAATGCCAGCACGCGATCATAGCTCATGGTCTCTACGTCCATGATCCCCATGGGTACCAGCAGACCGGTGATGAGGACAATGACCGGCAGCAGCATGGCAACGACCATGCCACCCGCACCAAACAGACCCCAGTAAATTGGTTCGTCAGAACGTCTCATGGTTTTCTCCTCAGGCCACGATGATCAGGACAAGCAGGGACACCACCGCCAGCGCCACATACTGGGCGATGACGATCGGTTTCTCCGGCACCAGCTCTTCACCACGGAACATGCGCATGGCTTTCGGCGCCAGGGCGAACCAGGTTTTGGCATGGAACAGGCATGCCGCCAGTGCGATGACATGGAACAGGATGGCGATCGGGCTTTGCAGGGACTCCAGCCAGCCGTTGAACGCTTCCTGACCCTGAACCAGGCGCATCAGGCCCCACATCAGTACAACGGCATAGATGGAGACGAAGATACTGGTGCCTTCACGGATCATGTAACCGGTGTAGAAGGCGTTCTTCAGCCACCAGTCTTTCTTCATTTCGCGGACGTAAGGTTTACGTTTGCTATCAGTGTTGTTCATGGTCTCAATCCTGCTCTCAATCTGGCTTGAACATGGCGATCATGTAGTCCTTGGCGCTCTCGACCTTGCCAAGCTGGATGGCAGCGGCCGGATCCACGCCTTTCGGGCACACTTCGGAGCAGTAGCCCACGAAGGTACAACTCCATACGCCTTCGTCCTGGCTGATGATCTTCATCCGCTCTTTGGACGCGCTGTCGCGGTTGTCGGCGTTGTAGCGATAGGCCAGAGCCAGTGCCGCCGGACCGGTGAACTTCTTGTTGATGCCATACTGCGGGCAGGCTGCGTAGCAGAGACCACAGTTGATGCACATGGAGAACTGGTGATACTTCGCCATGTCAGCCGGAGTCTGGATGTACTCGCCATCGCACAGGCTGCGCGGCTCAGACGGGATGATGTAGGGCTTGATACTCTCCAGCTTCTCGATGAAATCGGACATATCGACCACCAGGTCACGCTCAATCGGGAAGTTGTTGAGCGGTTCAATGGTCATCTTGCCCGGCAGGTAGTCGCGCAGGAAGGTCTTGCAACCCAGCTTGGGCACACCGTTAACCATCATGCCGCAGGAGCCGCAGATCGCCATCCGGCAGGACCAACGGAAGCTCAGGGTAGAGTCCAGGTGATCCTTGATGTACTGCAGGGCATCCAGCAGGGACATCTCTTTCAGGTAAGGCACCTGGAAGGTCTGCATCCAGGGCTCGTTGTCCTGCTCCGGGCGGTAGCGCAGGATCTCAATTTCAATCATCTCAGCCATTCTTCTTAGCCTCGTCTTGTTTCTCACCCTCGGAGCCGTACACGCGTTTTGCCGGCTGGGACTTAGTGATCTTCACATCGGAGTAATCGATGGTGGGCGTTTCGCCGTTGTTGTAGAACGAGAGCGTGTGCTTGAGGAAGTTCACGTCATCGCGCTCCTCATAACCGTCCAGACGCTGGTGGGAACCGCGGGACTCTTTACGATTGATGGCGGAGTGAGCCATGGCTTCGGCCACGTCCAGCATGTAGCCCAGTTCGATGGCGTACAGCAGATCGGTGTTGAAGACAGAGGACTTGTCGTTGACCTTGATCTTCTTGTAACGGGCTTTCAGCTCGTTGATCTTGTCGATGGTGCCCTGCATCAGCTCTTCGGTACGGTAGATACCGACACCGGCTTCCATGGACATACCCAGTTCGTTGCGGATGTCGGCCGGGTTTTCGGTCCCGTCGATATCCATCAGCGAGAGGTGCTGCTTGATCAACTGCTCGGCCTTGGCGACCAGCGCTTCGGTGTTGCCGTGCTGCTGGGTCACAGCGAATTCGGCTGCCTGTTCACCGGCCACCTTGCCGAATACCACGATCTCGGACAGAGAGTTGGAACCCAGACGGTTGGCACCGTGCAGACCGACGGAGGCACACTCGCCAGCGGCGTAGAGGCCTGGCATGCGGGTTGCGCACTTGCCGTCAGTTTCGATACCACCCATGGTGTAGTGGGCAGTCGGACGTACCGGGATAGGCTCCTTGACCGGATCCACACCCACGTAGGCCTTGGCCAGTTCGCAGATGAAAGGCAGACGCTCTTTCAGGTACTTCTCGCCGAGGTGGCGCAGGTCGAGGTGAACCACGTCGCCCATCGGGCCCTGGATCACGCGGCCTTTCTGCTGCTCTTGCCAGAATGCTTGGGAGAGACGGTCACGGGGACCCAGCTCCATGTGTTTGTTCTTCGGCTGGCCGACCGGGGTTTCCGGGCCCAAGCCGTAGTCTTGCAGGTAGCGGTAGCCATCCTTGTTGAGCAGGATACCACCCTCACCACGACAACCTTCGGTCATCAGGATGCCGGTGCCCGGCAGACCGGTCGGGTGATACTGGACGAACTCCATATCACGCAGCGGTACGCCGTGACGGTAGGCCAGCGCCATTCCGTCACCGGTCACGATGCCACCGTTGGTGTTGTAGCGGTAAACGCGACCGGCACCGCCAGTCGCCAGCACCACAGATTTGGCCTGGATGAAGCGGGTGATGCCGTTCTGGATATCAAAGGTCAGTACGCCCTGGACGCGGCCATCTTCTACGATCAGATCCAGACAGAAGTGCTCGTCATAGCGCTTGATGGTCGGATACTTGATGGAGGTCTGGAACAGGGTGTGCAGAATGTGAAAACCGGACTTATCTGCGGCGAACCAGGTGCGCGGGATCTTCATCCCGCCGAAACGGCGAACGTTGGCCTTGCCATCCGGCTTGCGGCTCCAGGGGCAACCCCAGTGTTCCAGTTGGATCATTTCGTTGGTGGCGTTGTTGACGAAGTATTCGACTACGTCCTGCTCACACAACCAGTCGCCACCGGAGACGGTGTCGTTGAAGTGGTTTTCGAGGGAGTCGTCATCACGGACGACACCGGCGGCGCCACCTTCGGCGGCCACTGTGTGGCTGCGCATCGGATAGACCTTGGAAATCAGGGCGATTTCCAGCTCCGGGTGGGCTTCTGCAATGGCGATTGCGGCACGTAGGCCACCACCACCAGCACCGATGATGGCCACATCGGTCTTGATAATATCCACATCTGCCTCCTTAGGGATAGATTTGCTGGGCACGATTTTGCTATATGAAAAAAATTCAGGCTTGATACAAGTCAAACTGCTTGGTTTTATTCCATTTGTCGTAGTTATTTTTTTCTAAAACACCCTGATTCCTGGACGAAAATGTCGTTATTATCGTCACTCTCCGGTCTTATTGATGGATTCGATAGCGGCCTCTCGGCACTTTAACATCAGGATTGTACGTAGTTTTCTTTCAATAAAATGCGAATTATCTCTCTTTTTGGGTACCAACAAAAAAACTTTAAGTTTTTTATTGTATTTTTTTAATGATAATTATTGGCATTTGGCTGTTCGAATTAAAATAGGTAATTCGAATGGCGATGGTTACAACAGCGGTGATTGGATAAATCCAGATGAATCACTGGAGGTTTATGGTGGGGTAGGATTGGGTTATTTGAGATTACTAACTGAAAATTAAGCGCTATTTAGAAAAATAAAAGGGGCCTGTACGGCCCCTTTTGCTCATGCTCAAATGCGGAACATGCCGACCTGATTGCTCAGTTCACCCGAAATATTTTTAAGTTGCTCAGAGAGATGGCGGGAATTGTCTGCGTCCACCGCCAAGTCATCAGAGACATCTTTCACTGCCTGAATATTACGGCTTACCTCATCGGTGACGGCACGCTGCTCTTCAGCCGCGCTGGAGATCTGGGTCGCCATGTCGGAGATCTGGTTGATCGAGGTGGTGATCTGCTCGAGCGCACGGGTGGCGTTGTTGGCATCATCCACGCTGTTCTGGGCCAGCAGCTGGCCTTCGTGCATGGTGCTGACCGCCCCCTGGGTATTGCGTTGCAGGGTTTCGATCATATTGCGGATCTCGACGGTTGAGCTGTGGGTACGCTGTGACAGGACGCGTACCTCGTCGGCTACCACCGCAAAGCCGCGGCCCTGTTCACCGGCACGTGCCGCTTCGATGGCGGCGTTGAGTGCCAGCAGGTTGGTCTGCTCGGCGATGCCCTGAATGGTGGAGAGGATGGTGTTGATCTCCTGAGCGTTTTTCTCCAGTTCCTGAATGATGTTGGAGGCTTGTTCTACCTGGGTGGCCAGATCGGTGATAGAACGCTGGTTGCGGGCGATCACCTGCTTGCCATGTTCGCAACTGCTGCTGGA
The DNA here is from genome assembly GCF_050633025.1 of Aeromonas sp. Lineage (GTDB taxonomy): Bacteria > Pseudomonadota > Gammaproteobacteria > Enterobacterales > Aeromonadaceae > Aeromonas. The sequence continues at coordinate 13,809 of NZ_JBODRQ010000002.1, read as the reverse complement.
GGCGCGGGCTGCTTCAGCGGTCTGCTCGGCGTTGCTGGCAACCTCGACCGCGGTGGCCGACATTTCGTGGACAGCAGTGGCAATCTGGGAGATCTCGTTTTGCTGGCGTGCCAGCCCTTGATTGGCTTTTTCGGCCATGCTGTGGGAGGACTCGGCCTGCTGATTGAGTTGGCCGGAGGAGTTAGAGATATCCTGCACCATCACATGGATCCGGTCGATGAAGGTGTTGACGTGTTTGGCGAGCGCGCCCACCTCATCCTCACGTTCGATCTTGATACGGCGGGTCAGATCGCCGTTGCCACGGGAGAGATCGGCAATCGCCTCGCCCAATGCTTTAAGAGGGGCCAGCGAGCCGTTGATGGCGACATAGGAGAAGCCCGCCACGATCAGTATGGTGATGATACCCTCGATGAGAGAGATGGTGATCATGCGGCGTACAGACTGGTAGGCGATCTCCTCATCCACCATCATACCGTAATACCAGTTGGTATTTGGGATGCTCTTAAAGTCAAAGACTACTTTTTTGCCGCTGATCACCTGCTCGTTGATCTTGCCATCATTGGCGATCTGATTGATGTAAGCTGCGGTTAGTTCTGGCGCCAGCGAGGTGGCGGATTTCAGGCTCAGGGAGGCATCAGGGTGAGCGATGATGGTGCCACTGCTATCCACCAGCATGGCGTAGGTGCCCTCGGTGGTGACCGCCAGAATGTCCGAGATCAGTGAGCTGATGGAGACGTCACCGGCGATGACGCCTTGGGTATTGCCGCGCTGGAACGGCTCGGCAATGGTGACAATCAGCTGACCGGTGGAGATATCCGCATAGGGGGAGGTGATGGTCATCTTGCCAGCAGCCATTGCGTCTTTGTACCAGGGGCGCTGGCGCGGGTCATAACCGGCGGGCAAGTCGGTTGGTTTGCTCCGGATCATCTTGCCGTCTGCGGTACCGGCATAGATCAGATCAAAACCACCAGCATTCATGGACTGGGCCAGATGACTGATGGGCTCATCTTCAGTGGCGAATGCCTCCTTGGTGGTGCTGACCATGCTGATCCGCGAGTCAACCCAGCGGGAGATCCCCTTGACGTTGGCCATAGAGCTTTCATCAATGGTATTCCAGATCAAGCGATGGGTTTCGCTGCTTAGTTGCGAGGTGTTGTACCAGACTTGCAGGCTGGTGATTACCAGAATGATGCTCCCGATAGCCAGAGCAAGTTTGTTTTTAATGGATAAGTTCATGGTTACATCCTTGTGAGCGTCAGTCTGAAGTGTGTGGCATCTAGTTATTGTTATGAGCCTTTGTTTATCGGCCGAACTTGAACTCGTTGTATCCCGGTCAGCTATTTAAAGTTAGTGCCTAAATCAGTGGTTATCCATGCGCGTCTCGCCCCTCACCGAGCCAGAAAACAATCTGGTCGATTGGTAAAGATTCCATCGACACCCATGCTAGAGAGCGTTTCATAATCTTCTCGATAATCAACGGTATAAACCAGAACTTTGAGCCCCCGGCGATGGGCATCATCGACCAGCGCGGCGTCGATGAAATCAACATCGCAATTGATGGACCAGGCCCCCAGCTCGTCGGCAAACTGCGCCAGGTTGAGCGGAAGGTTGGCGGTCAGGGCACCGAGCCGGATAGCGGGCCGCGAGGCGGCAAATCGGGCCAGTTCCGGGTGATGGAAGGAGGAGACCACCCACTGTCCGGGGGTAAAGCCAAGCTCGACCTCTGCCCGTCGGGTCAGGGCTGCCACCACATCGGCAGTATGAGCGCCCTTGAGCTCGATATGCAGTTCGCAGCGTCCGGCGATGATCTCCATTACCTGCCACAGGGTCGGGATCACCTCTCCCTCACCGGCATCGAGCTGCTCCAGATAGGCGCGGGATTGCTCGGTCAGTACCCCCTTGCCATTGGTGCAACGCTCCAGCCGCCGGTCGTGGAAGACCCACAACTCGCCATCGGCCGCCTGCACGTCGATCTCGATGGCTGACGCTCCCAGCTCCAGCGCTTTGGCCATCGCCTTGAGGGTGTTCTCCGGTGCCAGACCGCTGGCGCCACGGTGGGCAATAATCTGCATGTTCTGCTCCTTTACCTCGCGGATCAGCCGCGGCTCAGGTGAATGTCGATTTGTTGATGGGGCAGGGTAAGTCCCTGCTGCTGCATCTTCTCCAGCACCAGCGAGTGAACCTCGTGGGTGATGGGCATCCGGTGATCCATGTTGTTGACGTAGAGACGGATCTCGTAGATCAGCGCCGAGTCGGTGAATTCGATCAGGAACACCTCGGGGGTCGGTGTCTCCAGCACCAGAGTCGATGCCTGGATGGACTCCTCCAGAATGCGCTGCACCAGTTTCGGGTCCCGGGTCAGACCGATCCTGATCTTCAGTTTGACCCGGGTGATGGCATCGGAGAGCGACCAGTTGATGAACTGTTCGGTGATGAAGGCCTTGTTGGGCACGATGATCTCCTTGCGATCCCAATCCACTATGGTGGTTGCCCGGGTTTTGATCTTGGTGACGGTGCCGGTGAGATCGCGGATGGTGACGGTGTCACCGAGCCGGATCGGCTTTTCAAACAGGATGATGAGGCCGGAGACGAAGTTGGCGAAGATCTCCTGCAGACCGAAACCCAGCCCCACCGAGAGGGCTGCGACCAGCCACTGGGTCTTCGACCAGTCGATGCCGAGCATGGAGAAGCCGGTGAGGGCGCCGATCAGGATCACCAGATACTTGCTGGTGGTCGTGAGGGCAAAGCCGGTACCCGGGGAGAGGCTGAGGTGCTGCAACAGGGTCAGCTCCATCAGCCCCGGCAGGTTTCGGGCTGTCACCACGGTCAGGATGAAGACGAAGGCGGTCAGCATCAGATCCTGCAAGGTGATGGCCGAGAGCTGCTCGATGCCGCCAATCTTGCTGCTCACCTGCCACACCTCGATATTGCTGAGGAAGCTGAAGGCGGAGTTGAGATCCGACCATTGCACCACCACCAGCATGGTGAAGCCCAGCATCAGCAAGGTGCGCACCAGCCCCAGCGACTGGGCGCTGATGGTATCGAGATCCAGCTCGTTCTCTTCCACCACATCGGGGATCTCCGAACTCAGCTCCTCCTGATTGTCGTCACGCCCGCGCTGGGCCAGGATCTCGGCCCGCTTGCTCTTGGCGCGCTCGAAGGCGAGGCGGCGGCGCTGGATCAGCATCCAGCGTCTGGCCAGATAGTAGACCAGCAGGCAACCCAGCCCCATCAGCAGGCTAAGCTCCAGCTGGCGCAGCAGGGTGCGCGAGGTATAGAAGTAGCCAAACAGGGCGCCAATCACCGCCAGCAGTGGCGCCAGCATCAGGCTGTTCCAGATGAAGTGGTGCAGCAGATGGGGCTTGGTCATGTCGGTCTGGCCCCAGGTGAGCGGCAATCGCTCCCGGTTGAGACGGGCAAAGAAGAGCAGCAGCCAGAGTGCACCGATCATGAAGGCCATCCGGCCGAGGGAGTCGTAGAAGGCGTGCTCCTGATAGCTGTTGGCCATCCCCTGCACGAAGAAACTCGGGATCAGCACCAGCAGCAGGGTGCGAAACTGCCCCCATACCTTTTGCACCTGTTCCCGGGGCCAGCGGAAGTGGTGGATCAAAATCCCCCGCTCCAGCGTCAGATGGCGGGCCATCACCAGCGCCAGCAGCAGAAACCAGATCTCGCCAAGACCGCGCGCCACCGCCACCGCAAACGGGTATTGCCAGGCTCCTTCAAGCAGGCCGCGCACCATCAACACCATGGCGGGCAAGGGGAGGGCGGCAAGCAGGGAGCGCAGCAGCAAGCGGCTGGTGAGGCTGAATTTGTCCTGGGTCACCTTGCCGATCCGCGGCGCAATATGGTCGCAATAGAGGCTCAGATGACGGGCCAGTTTGAACCAGCTCCAGGCCAGCACCAGCAGCCCAATACCGGCCAGCGTGAGGCTCAGCGGGCTGTTCTCAGCGATGGCGTAGGGTAGTTGCAGCCAGTTATCCGGGTTGAAGGCCAGGGTCAGCGCGGCGGGAATGCCGAGCATGACCTGCGGGGTAAAGGGGCGCACATCTGGCATCCAGAACAGGTGGCTGGCGCTTATTTCACGGATCTCGTCGATCTTGCTGTTCTGGCGGCTGTAGAGCAGCTTGAGACGGGTCTGCTCCTGAATGAGGGTGTCGGAGGCGTCGTTGAGCCGGGTCAGCAGCTGGCGTCGGGCCTTGAGCAGGTTGTCGAGCACCGCTTGCTGCGGCCGATCGAGCGTTACCTCCTCTTCGGCCATCAGTTTGTCGCGCAGCTGACGGGTATCCTTGAGCCCATCCTGCTCGCTCTCGTACTGGTACTTGGCCATGCGGGCGCTGACGATGGCGGACTCCAGCTTGTCGAGGGGGAACTGGGGAGGCAGATCGGAGAGTTTGCTGCGCAGGTTCTCGCCGTAGGCATTACTGATCTGCAGCCACTCCAGCTGTTCGCGTACCGAGTTGACCAGCTCATTCAGTTCAAACAGATTCTTGTCGACGCTGCGCTGCTCGTCCTGCACCCGCTCAATCTGATCCTCCAGCGTGCCGAGCTGGATGGAGAGCGCCTGATTCTGCTGTTGCTGCTCCAGTAGCAGCGGCATGTCGGTGGTAAGCTGTTTGCGCAGCCGTTCGCTCTCCTCCAGCGCCTGCTCGGTCTTCTCCCGCCGCAGCTGGTTCTGCTGGGTCAGCAGGCTGGCTTGCCACTCATCCTCGTCGGCGATGGCCAGATTGAGCTCCTGCAGTTTCAGCTTGCCGAGATCGTTGCGCTGCTGGGCCGAGAGCTGCTCCAGCTCCAGCATCTGGATCCGGTCGGAGAGGCTCTGCTCCTTCATTCTGGTCAGCAGCAGCTGGGCTTCCTGCTGGCGATCCGATTCGCTGCTGAAGCTCAGTCGCTCCAGCTGGCTGCGGGTCAGTTGCAGCTGTTTGCGCAGATCGTCCACCCGCAGGTGATACTCCTGCCCGGTGCTCTCCAGCTGGTTGAGGCTGTCCATCACCCCCTGCCGCTCCTTGCGCAGGTTGAGCTGGCGGTTGCTGCCAAGGCCAATGGCCTGGCGCAGCGCCTCCTCCTTGAGGCTCGCCAGCGGCGGGCGAGCGGCGGGCTGATAGTTGTGCAGGCTCTCCTTGAGCCGTGCCGACTCCTTGGGGTAATCGATAAGGATCTGCTGATAGGCTTTGCTCTGCTCCCGGTAGCGCTCGGCCTCTCTGGCAAATTGCAGCGCCTGCTGGTAGCTCTCCCGCAGCTTCTGGTTTTCCGGGGTATCGCTCTTGGGCACGCTCTGCAACAGGGATTCGGCCTGGGCAATGGCATCGTCGGCGCGCACGGCTGGCGGCAACAAGAGAAGGGAGAGCAGCAAGAGGGTGAGCAGGCGTTGCAACATGAGGCTCGTTTCCGTTCAGAAGAGGTGGCCCTAGCCTAAAACAGGGCAGGGAGGGGGTAAAGCAGTCTATATTAATGATTCATAACACAAATAACAGGAAGTCGTGCGGCCGTTTCGCTATGATCCCGGCCGCTTTCTCTCCACCGAGTCGAATATGTCAGCTGTTGATCTGGGCACAGCCCCGCTATCTCGCCTTTTCTGGCGTTACGTAACCCCGACCGTGGCCGCCATGCTGATCACCGGCGTCTATGTCACCATCGATGGCATCTTCGTTGGCCATGTGCTGGGTCAGGATGGCATGGCCGGTCTGATGCTGGCTTACCCCATCTGCGCCGTGCTCTATGCGGTGGGGGCGCTGATCGGCATGGGGGCCTCGTCGCTGGTCTCCTTCTATCTGGGGCAGGGCAACCCGGCCAAAGCCCGCCATATCGTCGGCAATGCGCTGGTGATGGTGTTGCTGGCCTCGGTACTGCTCAGTTTTATCGGGATTCGCTATGGCGAGCCCATGCTGGCCTGGATGGGGGCGGAGGGGGAGATCTTCACCGCCGGGCTCGCCTACCTGCAGGCCTACGCCTGGCTCAGTGTCTTTGCGGTGCTGTCAATGGCGTTCAGCTCCCTGCTGCGCAACGATGGCCGCCCCGGGTTTGTCACTATCATCATGGTGGTCGGGGGGCTGCTCAACGTGCTGCTCGACTATCTGCTGATGGTGGTGTTTCCGTTCGGACTGGCCGGGGTGGCGACGGCCACTATGCTCTCCCAGGCGGTGACGGGCCTCGCCTGCCTGTGGCACTTCTTCACGCCGCGCAGCCAACTGCGGATAAGTTGGGACACCTTGCGCCCCGATCTGCGGCTGATGGGCGAGACGGTGCGCCTGGGGGTATCGAGTTTTTTGATGTACCTCTATCTCTCGGTAGTGCTGGCACTGCACAACAAGGCGTTGCTGGCGGTCGGCACTTCGCTGCATGTGGCGGCCTACGGGGTGATCAGTTACACCGAGGCCTTCTTCTATCTGGTGTTCGAGGGGATCGCCATGGGTATCCAGCCCATCGCCAGCTTCAATGCGGGCGCCGGTCACTGGCGGCGGGTGTTGCGGATCCGCAATCTGGCGCTCGGAGTGACGCTGGGGATCGCCCTGTGTGCCATGCTCCCGCTCTATCTGTGGCCGGAGGCGGCGGTCTATCTGTTTGCCGGGGACAACGCCACCTTGTTGCCGGTGGCGAGCCTCGGGATCTGGCTCTACTTCTGGGGGCTGCCGATGGAGGGCTTGCTGCTGGTGGGGGCTACCTACTTCCAGGCCATCAATCGGGCTCGCATCGCCTCCCTGCTCACCGGCGGCAAGCTGGTGCTGATCGGCGGTTTCTTGTGGGGATTCTCGACCCTGTGGGGCGTGCCCGGCGTCTGGCTGGCATTGCCAACCTGCAGCTCTTTGCTGGTGCTGGTGATGTGGCGGGCTATGCGTCGGGAGTCCGGCGCCCACGCACTGGCCGAATAGGCAATCGGGCTCCAAGTGCAGAGAATAAAGCTGGCTGCAGTGCGGTGGTCTTCGACCTTGCTCCGGGACTTTATCGCGGTGCAATAGCTGTGATGGCTGAAGAAGAGGGAGATGGTATCCTGCCAGACGAAGCCGCGCGATGGGTGTACAAGCCTCTGGTGATTCTGGGGGGAAGGATATCAAGCGAACGAGGCGAGCCTCGATTGCGGTATTATAGGAAGGCTGGTTTCGGTTCCCTTTTGTGAAGTCACCCCGACAGGCTAAGGGGATGGGGGTTGGTGCCGATAACAGAGTGCAGCAGGAGATCCTTATGATGAAACCCCTTACCCTTCTCATTCTTGTCGGTGCATTCACCGCGCCCCTCTATGGTGCCGAGGCGGTATCGGCTGCCGTATCGAGCGATGTGCCTGCAGCAAGTGCATCGGCACCGACCGCAAGCAGTGCTGCGGTGGCAACGGCGGCTGTCTCTGCTGCTACGCCAGCGCCCTCTGAGGCCGTCCCCGTCTTGCTTCCGGCCGAGCCGGTCACACCCGTTGCCAGCAGTGGCGAGGGGGCCGCACCGCTGCCAAAACCGGCGGAACCTGCTGCTGTGGTGGCGCCTCCCGCACCTCTTGCCGCAGGCGAGTTGCAGGCGGTGCCGCTCTATCGTCAGGACGAGCTGCTCAACTGGATTGAGCAGGGGCGCCACCTCACTCAGGTGAAGCAGGATCGCTGTCAGCTGACTCAGGATATCGAAGCACGCGCCTCGGTGATGAAGATCCCGGCCTACCAGTTCCTCTGGGGGGATATGCTGGCGTGGGGTGTCTGTACCAAACCCAATGCCGAGATCGGGGTGCAATATATGTGGGAGGCGGCCAATCAGGGGTTGGCGCCGGCGCTGGAGCAGTTGGGTCGCTACTACTGGAAAGGAACTTTGGTGCAGAAGGATCTGGTGCGAGCCGAGACACTTATGCGCGAGGCGGCCAGCCTCGGTTTTCTGCGGGCCCGCATCGAGTGGGTCGAGATGCTGTTGCAGGGGATGGGCAGTCCGCTCGATTATGAGGACGCCTATCGCTGGCTCCATGGCTCCGTCATCGGTGACAAGGCGCTACACCAGAAGGCGGCGAGTCTGCTCAACCGTCTTGGCAACCGGATGCCGGCCAACGTGGTGGCCCGCGCCAAGGCGATGCACTGATCCAAAAAAATGACCCACAGATCTGCACCTGTGGGTCCGGTTCCAGCCGCCGTGCCATGACAGGCCGGAACCTCCCTCTGTTATATGGCTGCCCGCGCCTTAGAGATCTTGATGGGGGCCAAAAACTTCGTAATGGAGCTGCCCCGCTTTCACCCCAGCCGCCAGCAGCTGCCGCTTGATCTCTTGCATGAAGCCGACAGGGCCACAGAAGTAGTAGTGGGCCTCTGGCGTGATGCGCTCCTTCACGGCAGTCAGATCCATGGTGCCGGCCAGATCGTAATCTTGACCCTGCACATCACTAGCCTCCGGCTCCCGATACCAGATCCGGCTCAGCAAGTTGGGATGCTGGCGGGATTTTTGCTGAATATCCTCCCGGAAGGCGTGTACAGCGCCCTGTTCGCAGGCGTGCAGCCAGGTGACATCAGCCTGATGGCCGTTCGCCAGCAGCTGGTTGAGCATGCTCATCATCGGCGTCACGCCGACACCGGCTGAGAGCAGTACCACCGGGGTCTGGCTGTCGGCGTTCAGGTAGAAATCGCCGGTAGGGGGCATCACCTCGATCTTGTCACCCGCCTGCAGGTGATCGTGCAGCAGGTTAGAGACCTGACCCTGTGGCTCACGCTTGACGCTGATGCGGTAATCCTGCCCGTTGGGGGCATCGGAGAGGGAGTACTGGCGGATCTCCTGATATTCCAGCTCGGGGTGAACCAGCTTGATGCTGAGGTATTGGCCCGGTTTGAAGGCCAACACTGGCTTGCCATCTTCCGGCGTCAGCAGGAAGGAGGTGATGAGGGCGCTATCGGCCCGCTTCTCCTTGATGACGAAGGTGCGGGTTCCTTGCCAGCCGCCATCCTGATTGGCCTTCTCCTGATAGATCTCCTGCTCGCGGCCGATGAAGATGTCGGCCAGCACGCCATACGCCTTGCCCCATGCCTCCAGCACCTCGTCGGTGACCGCACTTCCGCCCAATTCTTTGAGCGTGGCCAAGAGATGACTACCTACAATGTGATATTGTTCCGGCTGGATCAGGAATCCGGTATGTTTGTGCGCAATCCGCTCGACCGCACCGGCGAGCGCTCCCAGATTGTCGATATTTTTGGCGTAGGCTGCGACGGCATTGAACAGGGCCAGTGGCTGACCACCGCTGCGCTGATGGGCCAGATTGAAGATATCTTTCAGCTCCGGGTTATGGCTGAACATCCGCTGGTAGAAGTGCTGGGTGAGGGCAGGGCCTGCCGATTCAAGCAGAGGAATGGTGCTTTTGATGACGGCAACGGTGGTTTGGTCTAGCATAGGGAGCCTCGTAGTTAATTGAACATCTAAAATGCCATTTAATAAGTGGTATCCTAGATGTTTATTTGATTTGAATCAATACTCCACTTTTCGCATCGCGCTAATCAGGTTTTATGAGACTAACCAGTTATACAGATTTCGGATTGAGAGCCCTGCTCTATCTTGCCACCCTGCCGGAAGGGGAGTTGTCGAGCGTTGCCAAGGTATCGGCCCTGTATGGTGTTTCCCGCAATCACATGGTGAAGGTGGTCAATCAGCTGGTGAAGCTGGGCTATCTGCAATCCCAGCGGGGCAAGAATGGCGGTATTCGCATGGCTTGCGATCCCGCCACCATCAATATCGGGCAGGTGATCAGGGCGCTGGAAGGCAATCTGGACGGCATTGACTGCGGCTCGCCCGCTTGCCACATCGTCTCTGTCTGTCTGCTCAAGAGTGCGCTGAAAGAGGCGATGGATGCGTTTCTGGCGGTGATGGACAGCTATACGCTGCAAGACCTGCTGGCCAACCGTGACGAGCTGCAACGGGTGTTTGGCGAGTTGATCCCGACTCTGGTGCTGGAGCCGGATGACGAAGATGAACAATGACGGTGAGAAATAGAAAGGACTGCCACTGGCCTTAATGTCCGTCAGCCAGGCATCCTTGTGATGAGATATGCGAAAGACTGAATATTAAAAGCGGCACCATGATTAAAGAACAATTGCGGCTACAGCCCTTGCCCTGACTGGCATGCAATAAAATGAGGGAGGCATCACACCTCCTTCAATGATTAGTCTTTATAGCTCGTGGATCGGGGCTCAAATTCTCTTAACTGACTTGCATTACCGGTTGTGGGCAGCCTGTTTTGTTAGCGGTTTTTTGGTTAGAGGGCTCTGCCGATTCAGGGCTTGAAGACACCGATAAAGATGGCGGGATCGACCCGGGTGTCGTTGAGGCTGACATTCCAGTGCATATGGGGGCCGGTAGCGCGGCCGGTCGAACCGACTCGCCCGACGATGCCACCGCGCGGCAGGCTCTGACCCAGCTTCACATCGATCTTCGACATGTGGCAGAACATGCTGATGAGCCCCTGACCGTGGTCGACAAAGACGGTGTTGCCGTTGAAGAAATAGTCGCCAATCAGGATCACCTTGCCAGCGGCGGGGGACTTGATCGGGGTGCCTGCGCCGACGGCGAAGTCGAGCCCTGAGTGGGGGTTGCGCTCCTCGCCATTGAAGAAACGACGCAGGCCAAACGGGCTGGAGAGGGGGCCGTTGACCGGCTTGTCGAACATCAGGTTGCTCGGCTGGTTGGGGCTGAAGGTTTGGTAAGCTCGGGTCTGCTCGGCCAGCTCGCGGTTGATACGGGTCATATCCTCGGCGAGTGGATTGACCTGACGGCTGTTCTTGAGCTTGATGTGCTGCTCACGGTAGTGCTTCGGTGTAACGGTGAAGCCGTGAGTACGGCCATCACCTGTGGTCAGTTGCTGGGCCCCAAGCGGGTTTTTGAGAGAGATGCCGACGATGGCGATCCACTGGTTGTCTTCGCGCACTACCAGCACGGGTTTGTCGTGATAGCGGGCCGTGGGGGCAGTGGGTGACGCGCCAAGAGGGATCACCGCAACGCCACCCGGCACCGGATGGTTGAGCAGGCGACTGATAAAACCCTCGGCCAGGGCTGACTGGCTGGCCAGTAACAACAACAGACAACACACAACTCTCATGACGATACCACTCGATGTTAAAACGCCCGGGATGGCGGGATGACAACCCCTTGTCCTGCATTCGTCGATCACTAAAGAGTGACCACGGCACGCTGGCCACGACAGTGGCTGCTGGGGGAGGGAGCAGATTGTGCCTCGTTATAGTCGGGGCAGCCAGAGGCGAGGCGTGGCTGACGCCCCTTTTGTGCATAGCTGCGTCAGGTTTTATGTCGTGGTCGAACCGCTTCACCATTGAGTTGCCCCCGCCCTGGCTCTAGAATCGGCTTCCGGCACTGATGCCACCGACACTCCGAGGAGACGATATGAACGGATTACCCCCTTTGCGCACCACTCCGGCTCGGTACACGACAGGTCGTGGCTGGGTCTGGGTTCGCAGCGGATTCGATATCTTCAACAAGGGGATGGGGGCCAGTGTTGCCATGGTAGTGTTCTGGTTTGGCGTCGGCATGGTGCTCGATCTGCTACCGGCGGGTGGTCTTATCTCCCAACTGCTCTACATGGTGTGGGGCGCGGGTTGGGTGGCGGTCGCCGCTCGGGGTTATCGGGGGGAGCCGCTGCAGTTTGCCGATCTCTTCGCCGGTTTTCGCCACAAACTAACCCCCTTGATGCTGGGTGGCCTGCTGGTGTTGGCACTTTTTATCCTGATTGGGCTGGTTTGCGGGGGGCTGCTCTCCATGTGGGGACTGCTCTCTGTGTTGACTCAAGATCCGGATAGCATGGTGGTCTCGGCCCTGCAACTACAGCAACTGCTGCTGGTGTTGCTGGTGGGTATGGTGCTGGCTATTCCGGTGCTGATGGCGGTGACCTTTTCGCCAGCCCTTATCTATTTCCACGATGTCGGTATTTTGCAGGCGGCCCGACTCAGCTTTGCCGGTTGCTGGCACAATATGTGGCCCTTCTTCTGGTGGGGTCTCCTCTCTGCCATTCTGCTGCTGTTTGGCGCGGTGTTGCTGCTGGTAGGTCTGCTGGTGGTGATCCCGGCGCTTAACTACTCCATCTATGTGGCCTATCGGGATATTTTCCTGGACGAGATGGCGCAGCAGGATGCGCCAAATGCGGAACCATTCGGATTTGAAGCCTGATCAATGGATCGGGATAAAGAAGAGGTCTGCGGGGCTGGTGCCGATCAGTTAAGGAGCGATTGACCGATCTTTCTGGTGTATGAAAGTCCGAAACCTGTTGCTTGGTTTCGGATTTTTTATGCGTATCGCTCAGGCCCTCGACTTCCTCCACGCCTGCAATGCCGTTCAGTTTGGGTCGTCTCAGGGCCAATTCCACCCGAATTTATCGTGACTCTACTCGCCGAAGAGGGGGCGCGCCTCTCCGTCGTCGCCGTATGCCCACGGACCCAAGATCGAGCTGCTATTGGCGGCCTCTGGCTGGGCCGCCGCCGTCAGTCGTTGGGTGAGGCATTGTGTGTTGATGCGCGACTCCACGGTCTGCTGCGGATCGAGGTGTTGACCGGTCAGCATTTTGGCGAGTGTTACTTCAACTGATTGTTGCAACATCTTGTTGCAACATCTGGTCGATAGCCCGGGCTGGGTGAAACAGCTGGGCGGTCAGGGTTAGTCTCCCCCTTGGGCTGATGCACAAATGCACAAGAATAAGGGGAGAGTCGTGTTGCTGACTTCTTGGGCGATCCTGCCGGGGGGCTTTGGCATCTTCCTGAATTGATTGAATTGTTATTAGAGTGTGAACTGGCAAGTTCTCTTTAGAGTGGAGAAAAAGGGCCGATATACAGTGTGCTGCAGCGGTATGAATTACTTCCGTTTTCTGTTGGCAGGCTATGCTTTATATGACCATTCCGGCGGAGGTCGCGGGAGTGAAGACCCATTTCAAGGAAGCCCTCATATGTTCAAAAACATGTCTATCGGCCAGAAACTGAGTGCCGGATTCGTTGTACTAGCGCTGCTGGTGCTGGGCTTGGCCTGGTTCTCCATCAGCCAGTTGGCAAGGCTTTATGGTGATACCGAAACCATCACCGGCAATTTGTTGCCCTCCACTCGGTATGCCAGCCAAATGCATGTCGCCATTCTTGATGCGCGGCGCTCCCAGTTGGCTCAGGTGATCGCCGGGCTGAGCAACGATGCCCAGGAGGTGAGTGAGCGTACGGCCACCTTTAACAAGGCCAAGCAGGAGTTTGACGCTGCGGCCCAGAAATATGGCGCCTTACCCTTCACCACAGATGAAGAGAAGCAGACGTATGACCAACTGCTGAGCGGTGCCGCCAAATATTTTGCGATACATGATCAGCTGATGAATGCCTTTGCTGCCAATGACCTGGAAAAAGTCAAAAATTTGCGTAAAGTAGACACCCGCCTCGCACTGGAGGAGGTGGGAGCCAAGTCACTGCGGCTGCGAGAGATCAATAACGAGATCGCCATTGATATGACCAAAAGCGTGGCCGATGTCTATGACGATGCCAAAACCATGAGCCTAATTGTCAGCCTGGTGACCCTGAGCTTTGTGGTGGGGATTGCCTGGTTGTTGACCGGTCAAATCCGCAATCCGGTGATGGCGTTGCTGGAACAGACCCGCAAGGTTGCAGCCGGGGATCTCACTTCCCGCATCGATCTGCAGCAGTTCAACAATGATGAAATGGGTACCCTTGCCAAAGGGTTTGGCGAGATGCAGACCAATCTGCGCACCCTGGTGAGTGAAGTGTCGGGCTCTGTGGTGCAACTGAGTTCCGCCGCAGAGGAGATAAGCTCGGTGGCTCGCCAGTCAGCCAACAACATGAATGCTCAGCAACATGAGCTGAACCAGCTGGCAAC
>NZ_JBODRQ010000001.1:0-78880 GCF_050633025.1 Aeromonas sp. | reverse complement strand
TAAACACGATAGTCTCATGTGCTCGTACTCGGTATGGCTCCGATAACACAATAGGGAGGTCATTAGAATGTAACCGTTCACCGGCCGGGGCTTGACGCACACAACTCGATAGGTATGGGGTAATCCGTTTTCTCGATGCAGACCCGGACGACTGTCACCTGAGTAGCGCGTTGGCTTGATGATGGAATGGCGTTATCGGGCCACAAAGCGGGTTGGAAAGATGGGAGTCCCAATAAAAACAGTCTTGGGGGACGAGCGCCTCGAGGGTAACCTGCTCGATCTCACAGTGCTGGGGTGCGGGTTCTCCGAGCATGAGGCAGTCCATTTATTGACCATGCAGCAATTAGATCAACCCCCGTGATCGGCGTCCAGGAGGTTGTCAGCCGTCTGAAGGGAGCCAGTGGCTCCCTTGTTGTTTTCAACGCACGGTTTACAGCAGGAACAGGGTCGCCAGCCCGAGGAAGATAAAGAAGCCGCCGGTGTCGGTGATGGCGGTGATCATCACGCTGGCTCCCACCGCCGGGTCGCGGCCGAGGCGGGTCATGGTCATGGGGATAATCACCCCCATCAACGCCGCCACCAGCAGGTTGAGCATCATGGCCAGGGTCATCACGGCGCCGAGCGCCGCATCCTGATAGAGCAGATAGGTGGCAATGCCCATGGTGCCGCCCCACACCAGCCCGTTGATAAAGGCGACGCCAAGTTCCCGCAGCAGCAGGAAGGAGAGGTTGCCCGCCTGAATGTGCTGCAGCGCCAGCGCCCGCACTATCATGGTGATGGTCTGGTTACCGGTGTTGCCGCCGATCCCGGCGACGATGGGCATCAGCGCCGCCAGTGCCACCAGTTGGGAGATGGTGTGCTCGAACAGGCCGATCACCCGCGAGGCGACAAAGGCGGTGCAGAGGTTGATGGCAAGCCAGGCCCAGCGGGTCTTGACCGCCTTGGAGACCGGGGCGAACACGTCTTCATCCTCGCTGATACCCCCCATCCGGCGCAGGTCGGTGTCGCTCTCCTCATAGACCAGATCCACCACCTCTTCGACGGTGAGGCGGCCCATCAGCTTGCCCTTACCATCTACCACGGCGGCGGAGAGCAGGTCATCCCGCTCGAAGGTACGGGCCGCCGCTTCGTCGTTATCCTCCGGATCGAAGGTGACCGGATCCCGCTCCATCACGTTGCTCACCAAGGTGGCGGGCTTGTGCAGCAGCACTGTGGTGAGAGCCAGCTCCCCCAGCAGGTGGTTGCGGCGATCGATGACAAACAGCTTGTCGGTGTTGACGGGGATCTTGCCGCGCAGGCGCAGATAGCGCTGCACAGTGGCGAGCGTCACCTCGGGACGGATGGTGATGATCTCGAAGTCCATCATGGCGCCGACGGTATGCTTGCCGTAGCGGATCACCTCCCGCACCCGATCCCGCTCGGCGGGGGCCATATAGGTGAGGAGCCGCCCCATCAGGTTGCGTGGCAGGTACTGGCCCAGATAGATCTGGTCGTCGATATCCAGGGTGCGCAGGGCGTGCAGCAGGTCACGATCGCTCATGCCGCTGATCAGACTCTCCCAAACCGTTTCTGACGCCTCGACCAGCACCTGGCCCCGTTTCTCCTCTTGCACCAGTTGCCACAGCGCATGACGCTCATCGGGCGGCAGCGACTCCAACGCATCGGCGATATCTGCGGCGGGCAACCCATTGACCAGTGAAATGATCTCGCTGGTCTGATCGCGCTGCTCGGCATCCTGCACCACCTGCGGATCGAGCAGGCTGTCGGTGAGGGCATCATCGCCCAGCAGCAGGGTGAGAATGCGGGATCTTTCATCCGCGCGCTGCCTGGCGCTGTTCTTGATAGGAAGAGACATGAAAATGTTCCTGAACCGGTGACCACGGGGCCGAATAGCCATAGGATACCAGACTTAAAACAACAGGTTATGACGGCTTGCAGTGACGCGGAGATTTATCCGGCAGAGGTCTGGCGAGGGCTTGGCGCAGGCACAATGGCAGGGGGAGGACGGTTTTTGAGGGAATGACTAGGTATAAATTTAATTTATAGACTTCTCGCTAATGGCTCAATTTTTGCCCATGCCGAGAGTGCAGTTTCCTCCAATCCACCTTCTTGCTTACTTTCTTTTTGCCTGCCATAACCATCACTCGATCCCGGTGAATCGATTGCTCAGCCGGGATCAGATGACGAGGGGGGACCCCGCGCTTTGATCGTTTAAATTCTCAGCAGGTGGGGGCTTGCTCGTAACGAGTCCTGGCCATCTGGGGAGGCAAGCCGGGACTCGGCATCATCGATAAATCGTTCTAGCCAGGCTTCAAGACTCGCTTGATCCAACACTGCAAGAGGAGATTGGGACCAGAGGATCGCCAACCCATCCAGCGTACCCTGTACATGGGCGGGCCACTGGGCGCCAAACAGGTTGTCGCTGGGGGCTATGTGCGGGCCCAGCTCGCAGAACAACTGCAGCCATTGCTCTTGATAACAGCAGATCATCACCTGGAGGCGCCCGTCAACAATCAGGGCGTAAACCCCCTCGTCACTGGGTTGAGTGGTAATCCCCAAGCGGCTCAACAGGCCCCTGACCAGTGCATGGTAGGTATTTAGACTCATGAGTCAGCTTCCTTGCGAAAGTTGTGTATTGCGTAATGTTTGCCTGTCCAGAGCCGCTACACCCGTTTGCCAGGCTGGCCTTTCATCGGGCTATCATCAAAAATCGGCAACTGCAGGATCTCCTGCAGAGTGGCTTTGTTGGCAAGATCCTTCGATGGCTTGAAGCGGGCAAGCTCGTTGCCATTCATCTCGCTTACCCGGAAGAACTGCGGCTTGCCATCCGTTCCCGGCTTGAGGTGGTAGCTATTTGCCATGTCGAGCCCCCCGTTTTTGCCAAAGAAACGGTTCATGTAACTGCTGAACTTGTCAGGGGAAGAGAACTCGACAATACCGGCATTGGGATCGTAAAAGCCGTAGACTCTGCCTGACTCACCCGGCTTGGACCAGGCCGCCATGGCGTGGCCTGGCGCATCCAGCTCCAGCAGCACGGGGGCATCGCTCCCTTTGGCGGTCAGCTTGCCAAGTACGGCGTCCAGCGAAATGGCGCTCTTGCCTTCCCACTTCTCCTTGACGATGTCGTACTTGACGCTGCGCAGACTGTCATAGTTGTAGTTGGCCGGGGTGTTGTTATGGATCTCGGCCAAGCTGCCCACCAGCTTTTTGGCATTGTTCAGCTCGGTTGCCGAGTAGCAATCGGGATTGTTGATGACGGCGGCCGCGGAGTAGAGCTTCTCCATCATGCGCCGTGCCACATCGGGCTGCCCATCGCTCTCCAGTTGTTTGGCGACTAGCACCAGCTTGGAGAGCGGATCGCAACGACCACCAAAGCCGTCATCAGCCAGGTTCAACAGCAGCAACTGGGGGGCCAGGAGCTCCTTCGCCTTCGGATCGGTTCCCCCATGAGAGGCCACATCACGGAACAGACGATTGAGTTGTTCGACTTTGGGCTTGATGGTGCTCTTGAGCGCCCGGTTTTCGATCTCCCAGGAGAGCGCGCCCTTCTGCTGGGGGGTCAGCGTGGGTTGTACAAACAGATCAACCAGCTTTTTCATGCTCATGTCAGGTTTGAAACCGTCCACTACCTTGCTCGCCAACCCCTGCTGGTAGCCTGCGAGGAACGCCTTGGTCGTGCGGATGTCTTTGGCTACCCCGTTTCTGCCCATCTGGGGCGCGACAGCCACCTGGTAGCGCATGAGCTCACGCTTGATGCCGTCGATGCCCATAGAGCGCAACAGGCTGGTCTGATGGGGCTTGCTCTCGCAGGTGATCTGCCGATCTAGCAGAAAACGCCCCGGTATATTGCGTTGGATGGCGCTGGAGATGCGCGCCAGCAGACCCGGCCGGGGAGTGGCTCCTTGCAGGTCTCGCTTGGTGAGTGGACCCTCGTGGGAAGGGGTTGCCGCCTTGCTAGTCGCGAGAGAGGAAGGGGTGAATGTTGGCGTAAGCTGGGAGAGGGCGGAGGCAATCTTCATTGTTATGGCCTTGTGTCGCACTTAGAGTCTGGAATGGTGGTGATGATAGCGATGAACGGGAGGCAAGACTGTCAGTTTCGCTGCCAATTTGTGGCACTATTGGGCACGATTTACGGGGGAAGGGGAGGAATTAAAATAGCGCCTCCAGAGGGAGACGCTACTTCTATCAGGAAATTGCTCTCAAGGGGGTGGGAGCGCTGCCAAACCAGGCGAGCCGGTCGGCCAGGGTCACCACAGATCCCACCATGATCAGCGCCGGACTCTCGACCCCCACCGCCAGCGCAGGCAGCTCATCGAGGGTGCCGCGAATGACCCGCTGGCAGGGCTGGGTGCCGCGCTCGATCAGCGCCACCGGGGTGTTGCTTGCCTTGCCGTGGGCCAGCAACTGCTCGCGAATGGTGACGCAGGATGAGAGCCCCATATAGAACACCAGCGTCTGCCGATCTTTGGCCAGCAGTGGCCAGTCGAGATCCCGTGCGCCCCCCTTGCCGTGGGCGGTGACGAAGCGCACGCTCTGGGCGTGATCGCGGTGGGTCAGCGGAATGCCGGCGTAGGCGGCGCAGCCGCTGGCCGCGGTGATCCCCGGCACCACCTGAAAGCCGATGCCGCTGCCGACCAGCGTCTCCAGCTCCTCGCCGCCACGGCCGAAGATAAAGGGATCGCCCCCCTTGAGACGCACCACCCGTTGCCCCTTCTTCGCCTCCTCCAGCAAGAGCTGGTTGATCCCCTCCTGCGGCACGCAGTGGTTGCCCGCCTGCTTGCCGACGAAGATGCGCTTGGCATCCCGGCGCACCAGCGCCATCACCTCATCGGAGACCAGCCGGTCATAGACCACCACGTCCGCCTGCTGCATCTGGCGCAGGGCGTGCAGGGTGAGCAGGCCCGGATCGCCGGGGCCGGCTCCCACCAGCACCACCTCGCCTCCGGTCTGGCTTTCATCGGCAAACAGGCTGTCGGCCAGCTGGTTAGCAGAGGCGCAATCGCCCCGCGCCAGCGCCTGACCGAGCCGATCCGCCCCGAGCAGCCGCTCCCAGAAGCGGCGCCGCTCCCCCATGCTGGCGAAGCGGGCCTTGACCCGCTCCCGCAGGCTACCGGCAAAGGTCGCCACGGCCCCCAGATGTTGCGGCAGCAGGGCTTCGAGTTTTTCCCGCAGCAGCCGGGCCAGCACCGGTGCCTTGCCGCCGGAGGAGATGGCCACCATCAGCGGCGAGCGGTCGATGATCGACGGCATGATGAAGCTGGAGCGTTTCGGGTCGTCCACCACGTTGGCGAAGATCCGCGCCTGATTGGCGCTCTGGTAAACCAGCGCATTCACCTCGCGCCGATCGGTGGCGGCCACCACCAGCCACTTGCCCGCCAGTTGTTCCGGCACAAATTCACCGGCCAGCCACTCGATGCTCCCGTTGGCAGCCAGTTCCGCCAGCTCGGGGTCGAGCTCGGGCGCCACTACGGTGAGCTGGGCACCGGCATCCAGCAGCAGGCGCGCCTTGCGCTCCGCTACCTCGCCGCCACCGACCAGCAGCACGGGTTTGTTGTCGAGTCGGCAAAAGATGGGCAAGTAGTCCATGAGGCCTCCGGATCAGGCGGTTCGGGTCTGGTTGGCGGTGCTGGTGGTCTCGCTCACTGCAACCGGGCGCTCAGCCTTGGGGGTGGCATACCAGTAGCCGAGGCCCATAAAGAGGACGCCGGAGACGGTGTTGCCCAGGGTCACCCACAGCAGGTTGTGGCCGATGCCGCCCAGGGTGTAGGCCTCGGAGTGGGCGCCAAACCAGGAGAGGGCGAACAGGGTCATGTTGGCGATGGAGTGCTCGTAGCCGGAGGCGATAAAGGCCAGCAGGCACCACCAGATGGCGATGAAGCGGGCGGCCCCTTCGGTGCGCAGCGCCATCCAGATGGCGAGGCAGACCAGCCAGTTGCAGAGGATCCCTTTCATAAACAGGGTCAGCGCCGGTGCCTGGGTCTTGGCCAGCGCCACCTTGTGGGCCAGACTGCCCGCATCCGGCAGCAGGCTGCCGCCGTAGGAGTAGATCAGCGCCACCACGACGGAGCCAATCAGGTTGCCGGCCCAGGTCTGCGGCAGGATGCGCAGCAGGTCGGCCATGGTGATCTTGCCCGTCTTCACCCCGAAGGTGAGGAACATGGTGTGGCCGGTAAACAGCTCGGAGCCAGCGATGATCACCAGCGTCAGGGCGATGCCGAAGGTGGCCCCCATCACCAGCGGCCGGATGGCGGGATCCACCAGATTGCCGAGGGTGAAGATGAGGATGATGCCGAGGCCCACATAGGCCCCCGCCATGGCGGAGCTGAGCCAGAAGCCGAGCTTGTCGCTGCGCTCGAAGCGGTTGATGCGGGCCGCGTTGGCGGCGCACTTGTTAATGGTTTCCGTGTACATCTTGTGAGTCCTTGAAAGGGCTGCCCTCAGGCAGCCCTAAAGAGAGTGAATTTGGTTTTAGATGGCGACCCAGACCTGCTGGTCGCGCACTTCTACGGGATAGCTTTGAACCGACATGGCCGGGTTGTCGAAACAGTGGCCGTCGCTCAGGCGAAAGCGCTGCTTCTTGAGCGGGCTGGCCACCCAGAGCTCGCCGTCGTGTTCGCAGATCAGGCCCCGCGACAGCACGTTGGCGGCGAAGAAGGGATCCCGGTTGTCGATGGCGAACACCTCGGCCGCCGCGCTCGGGCGGAACAGAGCGATCTGGCGACCCTCAATGAGTGCACAGACACCGGTGCCCGGCAGGATGTCGTTGAGTTGGCAGGCGAATTTCATCATTTGGTCTCCACCTCAATCTGGTAGACGGGGATGCGCTCGGCTGGGGTCGCCGGTCGGTGCTGGTCGCGCTCGGCAACGAACTGAACGTCCGGATCGCGCTTGTCGCTGTTGATGAAGTGGCTGAAGCGCTTGAGCGCCTCCTCTTCATTGAGGGTGCGCGACCATTCGCACTCGTAGCTGTCGATGAGAGTCTGAATATCGTGCTCCAGCGTGTCGGCCAGCCCCAGCTTGTCGTCGACGATCACCTCGCGCAGGTAGTCGACGCCCCCTTCCAGATTGCCGAGCCAGACCGAGGTGCGCTGCAGTTTGTCGGCGCTGGTGACGTAGAACATCATAAAGCGGTCGATCAGCTTGATCAGGGTCTCGCGGTCGAGGTCAGAAGCCAGCAGGTCGGCGTGGCGCGGTTTCATGCCGCCGTTGCCGCCCACATAGAGGTTCCAGCCCGCGTCGGTGGCGATGATGCCGACATCCTTGCCCTGCGCTTCCGCACATTCGCGGGTACAGCCGGAGACGCCGAACTTCATCTTGTGCGGGGTGCGAATCCCCTTGTAGCGGTTCTCGAGGAAGACCCCGAGGCCAACGCTGTCCTGCACGCCGAAGCGGCACCAGGTGCTGCCGACGCAGGTTTTGGCCATGCGCAGCGCCTTGGCGTAGGCCTGACCGGTCTCGAAACCGGCCGCCAGCAGCTTGCGCCAGATGGCGGGCAGGTCATCCTTCTGGGCCCCGAACAGACCGATGCGCTGGGCGCCGGTGATCTTGGTGTAGAGCTTGTAGTCGCGGGCCACTTCGGCCACCGCCAGCAGCCCTTCCGGAGTCACTTCGCCACCGGCCATGCGCGGGATGACGGAGTAGCTGCCGTCCTTCTGCATGTTGCCGAGGAAGATGTCGTTGGTGTCCTGCAGCGGGATGTTGCGCGGGCTCAGCACATGCTCGTTCCAACAGGAGGCGAGGATGGAGCCGACGGTCGGTTTGCACACTTCGCAGCCATAGCCCTGACCGTGTTTGGCCAGCAGCTCGTCGAAGCTCTTGATCCCCTCAACCTTGACCAGATGGAACAGCTCCTGACGGGAGTGGGGGAAGTGGGCGCAGAGGTGGTTGTTGACCTCGATGCCCTGCTTCACCAGTTCGGCGTTGAGCACCTGACTGATGAGCGGCACGCAGCCGCCGCAGCCGGTACCGGCCTTGGTGTGCTGCTTGATGGCGGCCAGCGTGGTGTGACCCTCGGCGACGGCCTGGGCGATGTCGCCCTTGGAGACGTCGAAGCAGGAGCAGATCTGGGCGCTCTCCGGCAGGGCATCCACCCCCAGCGTCGGCTTGGCACCGGCGTAGGCGGGCAGGATCAGGGTATCCGGGTGGCTCGGCAGCGGCAGGGCATTGAGCATCATCTGCAGCAGGTTGCCGTAATCTTCCACGTCACCCACCAACACGGCGCCGAGCAATCGGCTGTTGTCTTCGCTCACCACGATCTTCTTGTAGACGCCGGCCTGATCGTCCTGAAACACATAGCTGTGGCTGCCCGGGGTGCGGCCGTGGGCATCGCCGATGGAGCCGACGGAGACGCCGAGCAGCTTCAGCTTGGCGCTCATGTCCGCCCCTTCGAAGCGGCTGTCGCCGCCGAGCAGGTGGTCGACGGTGATCTGGGCCATCTTGTAGCCCGGTGCCACCAGGCCGAAGAAGCGGCCCTGCCAGGCGGCGCACTCGCCGATGGCGTAGATGTCGGGGTCGGAGGTGAGGCAGTGATCGTCGATGACGATGCCGCCGCGCTCGGCGATAGCGAGATCACCGTAACGGCCCAGGGTATCTTGCGGGCGAATGCCGGTGGAGAAGACCACCACGTCCACTTCCAGTTGGCTGCCGTCGGCGAAGGCGAGGCGGTGCTTCGCCTGTTCACCGCCATGCATCAGGATCTCGCTGGTGCTCTTGCTGGTGTGTACCTGTACGCCCATGGATTCGATCTTGCGGCGCAGCAGCTGGCCGCCTTGACCGTCGAGCTGCTCGGCCATCAGCACAGGGGCAAATTCAACCACGTGGGTCTCGAGACCCAGCGCCTTGAGGGCACCGGCCGCTTCGAGGCCAAGCAGGCCGCCCCCGATCACCACCCCGCTCTTGCCACTCCTGGCGGCGCTGCGGATGGCTTTCAGATCCTCGATGGTGCGATAGACGAAGCACTCGTGGTGCTGACTGCCCGCAATGGAGGGCACCCAGGGGTAGGAGCCGGTGGCCAGCACCAGCTTGTCGTACCCGACCACAGTGCCCTTGTTGGAGTGCACTTCGCGGTTGGCCCTGTCGATTTTTTTCACCGCTTCGCCGAGCAGCAGGCGGATGCCGTGCTTGTCGTAGAAGCCGGGTTTGACGAGGGAGAGATCTTCGCTGGTGTGATGGGAGAAGTAGGAGGAGAGGTGGACGCGATCGTAGGCGGGACGGGGTTCTGCACCGAAGACGGTGATCTCGTAGCGGCCCGGGTCGGCCCGCTCGATCAACTCTTCGATGAAGCGGTGCCCCACCATGCCGTTGCCCACAACGACCAGTCTGACTTTGCTCATGATTGCCTCTAGTTTGGAGTAATAAAACATCATTCTGGGGCTAGGCTACCCAGTCAGTCGGGGCGGGCAATTGATGCAAATCAAGTGTCTGTTTATATATCTCGTCAGGGGTAATTCCATAAAATTCAAAGATATACAAAATTAGGTATACCAGTTGAGTGTTTTGCTGCTGGGTGCGAGTGGGACATAGAGAGAAGGGGCTGGGTCTTAAAATGTAAAACGCCCCCATTTCTGGAGGCGTTTTTTTTACAAACAGAACTGCGCTTACAGAATAAAGCGGCTCAGATCTTCGTCTTCAATCAGCTTGCCGAGGTGGGCGTTGACGTAGTCGGTGTCGATGACAAAGGTCTCGCCGGACTTCTCGGAGGCATCGTAGGAGATATCTTCCATCAGGCGCTCCATCACGGTGTGCAGACGACGGGCACCGATGTTCTCGGTACGCTCGTTGACCTGCCAGGCCGCTTCGGCCAGACGGCGGATGCCATCCTTGGTGAACTCGATGTTGACCCCTTCGGTGGCCATCAGCGCCTTGTACTGATCGGTCAGGGAGGCGTTCGGTTCGGTCAGGATGCGCTCGAAGTCATCTGTGGTCAGGGCGGTCAGCTCGACGCGGATCGGCAGACGGCCCTGCAGCTCTGGGATCAGATCTGACGGCTTGGCGATCTGGAAAGCGCCGGAGGCGACAAACAGGATGTGGTCGGTCTTGACCATGCCGTGCTTGGTGTTGACGGTGCAACCTTCAACCAGCGGCAGCAGGTCGCGTTGTACCCCTTCACGGGAGACATCGGGGCCCGAGCTCTCGCCGCGCTTGCAGATCTTGTCGATCTCGTCGAGGAAGACGATGCCGTTGTTCTCGACCGCAGCAATGGCTTTCTGCTTCAGCTCTTCCGGGTTGACCAGACGGGCCGCTTCCTCTTCGATCAGCGCCTTCATAGCCTCTTTGACCTTGATCTTGCGCTTCTTCTTCTGGTTCTGGCCCAGGTTCTGGAACAGCCCCTGCAGCTGGTTGGCCATCTCTTCCATGCCCGGTGGGGTCATGATTTCGACGCCCATAGGGGAGGCGGAGAGCTCCAGCTCGATCTCCTTGTCATCCAGCTGACCTTCCCGCAGTTTCTTGCGGAAGATCTGGCGGGTGTTGGAGTTGTCGGCTTTCTCTTCCTCACCCCAGGTGTTGCGCGGGTTGGGCAGCAGGGCGTCGAGGATGCGCTCCTCGGCGGCTTCCTCGGCACGGTATTTCATCTTCTCCATCTCGGTTTCGCGCACCAGCTTGATGGCGGCATCGGTCAGATCGCGGATGATGCTGTCCACTTCCTTGCCGACATAGCCCACTTCGGTGAACTTGGTCGCTTCCACCTTGATGAAGGGGGCGTTGGCCAGCTTGGCCAGACGACGGGCGATCTCGGTCTTGCCGACACCGGTCGGGCCGATCATCAGGATGTTTTTCGGGGTCACTTCATGGCGCATCTCTTCGTTGAGTTGCATCCGGCGCCAGCGGTTGCGCAGGGCAACGGCAACGGCGCGCTTGGCATCGGCCTGACCAATGATGTGACGATCCAGCTCGTGGACGATTTCTCTCGGGGTCATCTCGGACATGATGGTGTTCCTGTATCCGGGGCGGGCAGTGCCCACCCCTTGGGAAATTGGGTTTGGCTGGCGCCTTATTTGGCAGCCTTATTTGGCTGCGTAGTCCAGCACTTCGATGGTGTGGTTGCCATTGGTGAAGACGCAGATGTCGCCCGCAATCTTGAGGGACTTCTCGACAATGGTCCTGGCATCCAGCTCGGTGTTTTCCAGCAGTGCGATGGCGGCGGACTGGGCGAAGTTGCCGCCGCTGCCGATGGCGATGAGATCGTGCTCCGGCTGTACCACGTCACCGTTGCCGGTGATGATGAAGGATTTGTGTTCGTCGGCCACGGCCAGCAGCGCTTCGAGGCGGCGCAGGGCGCGATCGGTGCGCCAATCTTTGGCCAGCGCCACGGCGGCGCGCTCCAGATTACCCTGATGGGCCTGCAGTTTTGCTTCGAAACGCTCGAGCAGGGTGAAGGCGTCGGCGGTACCGCCAGCGAAACCGGCCAGCACCTTGCCGTTATAGAGACGATGAACCTTGCGGGCGTTGCCCTTCATGACGGTGTTGCCAAGAGAGACCTGGCCATCGCCACCGATGACGACCTGACCGTTGCGGCGAACTGAAACTATGGTAGTCACTTTACTTACCTCGCTTGAGCCGAATGACGGCCTGACTGTGCATGGCAAGAAAGATGGGGATGGCAAACGGGCTTTTCAACCCTGCCTTTGGTCGGGATAAACGGGGTAGTAAGGAGCGTGGGTGCGAGTGACACCAAAAGAACAGGGCCGGGTGTTGCCACCCGGCCCTGCGTCATCGGTGAGCTGATTACCCTTTCTTGGAAATGCAGCCGCTGATGCCGGAGCTCTGCAGCTTGCTGTTGGCCGCATCGGCGGCCGCCTTGCCGTTGAAGGGGCCGACCATCACCTTGTAGACGGTGCCGTTGGCGCCATTGATCACCTGCAGGCTGGAAGAGAGGCCGGCGGTGAAGGCGATACGCGCCTTGAGCGACTCTGCGGAATCCTGCGAGCGCAGGGCGGCGCACTGCATCATATAGCGACCGCTGTCGGCGGCTGCGGTCTGGGCTGGCGGGGTGGCCGCTTTGGCCTTGGCCGCTTCGGCGCGCTCCCGTTCCAGCTCGGCACGGATCTCCCGCTCCATCCGTTCCCGTTCGGCCTTGCGGTCGATCACCTGCTCTTGCGCGCTGGCAACCGGTGCACCCGAGGTGGAAGGGGTGGTCGCCGGATTGGGCTGATAGGGCTTGGGCTGGCCGATGGGCGTTCCCGGTTGGGGAATGTCGGTCGGCACCGGCTGTGGCAGTTTTTCCGGTTGCAGGGTCATGGTATCTGCCGGTGGTGGCGGCAGCACACCCGGCTGGGTCGGCGGCTCTATGATATCGACCTGCTTGTTCTCAAGCCGTTCGATGTAGCTCCACTTCTCCTGAGGCAGCCCGTTATTCTGCGCTTTTGGCTTGTTGGCCTTTACCTGCTCCTCAATGCTGGGTTCCTCGCTGCCCTTGCCATTGATCATGTAAAGGAAGCCACCAAAGCCTGCCAGCAGTGCCACGACCAGCAGCACTGGAATAACAGGAAAGCGGCGAGGGGCCGCTTTCCTGGTATTGCGGCCACCCGTCCGACGCTGCGGGCGGCTGCCGACATAATCCCGGGTTGCCATCTATTACATGCGCTCCAGGGTATGGATGCCCAGTACGCCGAGGCCCAGTTTCAGTACCTTGGCGGTGGCGGCGCACAGCAGCAGGCGGCTCTGACGGGTTGCTTCGTCCACGCCATCCTTGTTGATCGGGCAGGCTTCATAGAAGGTCATGAAGTTGCCGGACAACTCGTACAGGTAGGTACAGAGCAGGTGCGGCATGCCCTTGTCGGCTACGCCGTTGACCGCGTCGGAGAACTGGATCAGCTTCTGGGCCAGCACCTCTTCGGCCTCTTCGCTCAGGGTCACCTTGCCGGTCAGCGTCTCGGCAGCGATGTTGGCCTTGCGGAAGATGGACTGGATACGGGTGTAGGCGTACTGCAGGTAAGGGGCAGTGTTGCCTTCAAAGGAGAGCATCAGATCCCAGTCGAAGATGTAGTCGGTCGTGCGGTTCTTGGAGAGATCCGCATACTTCACCGCGCCCATGGCGATGGCGTTGACCACGTTGGCCTTCTCTTCGGCAGAGAGGTCGCTGTTGCGGCTCTCCAGCAGGGCGGCGGCGCGCTCTTCGGCCTCGTTTAGCAGGTCAACCAGCTTGACGGTGCCACCGGAACGGGTCTTGTAGGGACGACCATCCTTGCCCAGCATCATGCCGAAGGCGTGGTGCTCGAGGGGGACGGATTCCGGCACATAGCCCGCCTTGCGGGTGATGGTCCAGGCCTGCATCAGGTGCTGATGCTGGCGGGAGTCGATGAAGTACATGACACGGTCGGCACCCAGCGTCTCATAACGGTATTTGGCACAGGCGATGTCGGTGGTGGTGTAGAGGAAACCGCCATCGCTCTTCTGGATGATGACGCCCATGGCCTCGCCATCCTTGTTCTTGAACTCATCCAGAAAGACAACGGTGGCGCCTTCGCTCTCGACCGCCAGCCCCTTGGCTTTCAGGTCGGCCACGATCTCCGGCAGCATGTCGTTGTACATGGACTCGCCCATGATGTCCTTGTTGGTCAGGGAGACATTCAGGCGGTCATAGTTGATCTGGTTCTGTTCCATGGTCATGTCGACCAGCTTCTTCCACATGGTACGGCAGTACTCGTCGCCGCCCTGCAGCTTGACCACGTAGTTACGGGCGCGCTCGGCAAAGGCTTCGTCTTCGTCGTAGCAACGCTTGGCCTGGGTATAGAAGGCTTCCAGATCCTTGAGCGCCATGTCGCTGGCGTGCTCGTTGGACATCTTCTCCAGATAGGCGATCAGCATGCCGAACTGGGTACCCCAGTCGCCGATGTGGTTGGCACGGATCACTTTGTGGCCGAGGAATTCCAGCGCGCGCGCAGCCACGTCACCAAGTACGGTGGAGCGAATGTGGTGCACTGCCATCTCTTTGGCCACGTTGGGGGCGGAGTAGTCCACCACCACGGTTTGTGGCGCGGGCAACCGTACGTTGGCGCTGGCAGAGGTCACCATGGCCTCGACCTGACCGGCCAGCCAGCGCTGGTCGAAGAAGAAGTTGATAAAGCCGGGACCGGCGATCTCGACCTTGGCGATCAGGTCGGAGGCAGGCAGGTGCTCGATGATGGCAGCCGCCAGCTCACGGGGATTCTTGCGGGCCGGTTTGGCCAGCAGCATGGCCAGGTTGGTAGCCAGGTCGCCGTGAGCTTTTTCCTTGCATCGGTCTACTTGCACGCGGGCTTCCAGGTCCGCCGGCAGGACGCCTGCTGACTTGAGATTGGCTACCGTTTGTTCAAGTAGATGATGAATATGCTCTTTCATAACTGACCACCAAGGTTGCGCGTCGAAAAATGACTGATATATAAGGGCGTGAATTTTACCCGCATCGGCCCGAGAAAACTATAGGGATGACCCGCCGCTCGCTGTCGGGCGGATATTTCACTGCGTTTGGCGCCATATTCCAGAATATTGGGCGGAAATTATGGTGCTTATCCATTTCTACTGCATATCGAAGCGGCTTGTCCAGGCTATTTTCCCCTGATTGTTAAGGGTTTTTCCTTTCCGCTGACGGGAATGATCTCCTCCCTCTGGCCCGGCGTATCAACAGAGGTTCCCAACCGAGGAGTTTGCGATGCGACTGGCGCTGTTTCCCCTATCTGCCCACCTGCTGCCCGGCGGCGTCATGCCGCTGCGGATCTTCGAACCGAGATACCAGCGGATGATTGCCGAGGCGGGGGAGTCCGGCTTTGCCCTCTGCATGGTGGCCCCTCGCCAGCCCGACGCCCTGCGCAACATGCTGCCCATCGCCACCCGGGTCACCATCATCGATTTCGACCGGCTGCCGGACGGCATGCTGGGGATCACGGTGCAGGGGATGGAGCGTGTGCAGATAGAGGATCTGTGGCAGGAGCAGGATGGCCTGCGTATCGGCGAGGTGACGCCGCTGACGGCCTGGCCGCCCCGCCGGCTCCATCCCGATCAGCAACCACTGGTCGAGGCATTGCGGGAGGTGTTTGCCGACTATCCCGACTACGCCGCCCTCTATCCCGCACCCCGCTGGGACGATGGCAACTGGGTGGCCCAGCGCTGGCTGGAGGTGCTGCCGATCCCCCCCGAGCATAAGCAGCTGCTGCTGGCCGCCGCCGACAATCAGCCCGCCATCGCCCTGCTCAAGGGGGTACTGGTGGCCAGCCACTGATTTTTTCCTGACCTGCTGATCCGCCAGCGCCGCAGCGCCGTACAAGTCATCACCACAGCATGTTCGACAGCACACCAAAGGGATGGCGCAATGGCATATACTGGCCAACCACACTCGACCATACGCAGGACCTCGCCCGTGATGGATAACCCGGATGGCGACCTCAAATCTCTGCTGATCAGGGTGGCAGAGCAGGCCGACAAGGTTGCTTTTGCCCGCCTGTTCCAACACTTTGCACCGCGCATTCGCAGCTACGGCTTGCGCCACCTCGGCAGCGAAGCCAACGCCATGGAGCTGGTGCAGGAGACCATGCTGCTGGTGTGGCAGAAGGCACGCCTCTACCACCCCGAGAAGGGGGCGCCGACCACCTGGATCTACACCGTGATGCGCAACCAGTGCTTCGACATGCTGCGCCGTCGTCGCGCCAGCAAGGAGGATCTCTGTGCCGAGGAGCTGTGGCCGGTGCTGGAGTTTCAGGCCGAAGAGGAGCACCTGAGCGGCGGTGAGGATGCGGTGCTGACCCGTCAGATGGCCCACTATCTGGGCACCCTGCCGGAGCCGCAACAGCAGGTGGTGCGTGGCATCTATCTGCAGGAGTTCTCCCAGCAGGAGCTGGCGGAGCGACTCGGCGTGCCGCTCGGTACCATCAAGTCCCGCCTCCGGCTGGCGTTACAGAAACTGAAAGAGCAAGTGGAGCAAGGCCATGATTAAAGCCCATCCGACCGACCCTATGCTGCGTGCCTTCGCCGCCGACGAGCTCCCTCTGCCGCTGGCGGTGGGGCTCTCCGCCCACTGTGAACTCTGCCCCGATTGCGCTGCCCGACTGAAGACATTCGAAGAGGAGCTGGCGCAGCAATATCTTGCCTCGCCAGCAGAGCCCGAGGTGGACTCCCGCGATGAAGTGGCGCTGGATGCCGGATTCGACGCCATGCTGGCGGATATTCTGGCGCAGCCGCTGGCAGAGCCCCTCTCCGAGCCAACATATGACCAGCCCCGAGCCCAGCCCCGCGAGCTGGAGGTGGCCGGTCACGCCTACCGTTTGCCGCGGGTGTTGGCCCGCTACCGTTCACCCAAGTGGCGCCATATCGGGGCTATTCGTCAGCAGAGTCTGCCGCTGGACGAGATGGGGGCGCGCGCCAGCCTGCTCCATATCGAAGCGGGCGGCCGCATCCCCGAGCACACCCATCAGGGCTATGAGCTGACCTTGCTGCTGGCTGGCAATATTCAGGATGGCGACACCCTCTATCAGGCCGGGGATTTTATCTGGCGCGATGCCAGCCACTCCCACAGCCCGCATACGCCGGACGGTTGCCTCTGCTACACGGTGCAGGATGCGCCGGTGCAGTTCACCAAGGGGCTGTCGCGGCTGCTGAACGGCATCAGCCAGCACCTCTACTGAACGGTGTGAGCCAATAGAGAGGGGATCAAGTAGGTTCCAAGACTATTGGCCCCCCCTAACTTCAGAAAAACAGGGCTTATTCATCAAACAAAATCAATACGTTACGATGACGATTTTGGCTTTGTCAGCAATCTGAAGGGCGTATCCACCGATACGCCTTATCTCAATCCATCCACTCCTGTGGCTGATGTTTCGGCAGCCGCATCTCGACCAGCAGGCCGCCAAGATCCGAGCTTCCCAACCGGATAGTGCCATGATGCTGGGCGACTATCTTGGCTACGATGGCCAACCCCAAGCCACTGCCGCCGACGGTCCGCGCCACATTACCCTGAGTAAACGGCTTGAGCACCCGGGAGTAGTCCTGCTCCGGGATGCCGGGGCCATCATCGGAGAGGCGCAGGCGCACCCAGTGCCCATCGTCCTTCAACTCGGCATGCAAGCGGCTCGCCCCATAACGCAGCGAGTTGCTTGAGAGGTTGTTCAACACCCGCCGGATACTGACCGGATTGCAGGCCACCCGCACCGCCTCTTGCGGCAGCGCCAGATCAACCTCCAGCCCCTGCTCCGAGTAGATCAGCAAGGTATCGTGCACCAGCTGGGTCAGATCGATCGGCTCCAGATCCTGCCCCTCATCCGGGCGGATGTAATCGATAAACTGATCGATGATGGCATTGGACTCATCGATGTCGGCGTTGATGCTCTCCTTGAGGTACTCGTCACCAGAGGACATCATCTCGGTGGCCAGCCGGATGCGGGTCAGCGGAGTACGCAGATCGTGGGAAACCCCCGCCATCATCAGGTTACGCTCTTCGATCAGACTCTTGATGGAGTACGACATATGGTTGAAGGTGCGAGTCAGCCGTCGCACTTCCCGTGAGCCCAGCTCCCCCAGTGCCTCGGGGAAATGGCCTCTGGCCACCGCGACTGCCCCAGCCTCGAGATCCTCGAGCGGGCGCACCAGCTGACGGGCAAAGCGCCAGGCTGCGAACAGGGTGATCACCAGCAGCAAGCTCAGGTAGATGATGAGAGGTTCGATATCGTCATCTTCAATCTCGGTCAGCGGGATCCGTACCCAGATTTTGTTGGCCTGCGGCGGCTGGATCCAGATGATGTAGTGATTCTGGATCTCGACCCGCACCTTGGTCGGCCCCCCCAACTCACGACTGATGCTCTTCTCCAGATAGGGGTACGGCTTGGCATCGTTGATACCATACTTGACCGCCTCGCTCTGGGTATAGATGTCGGTTCCTGTCGCCACATAGACCAGCGCCTCTGCATCTTCGCTCAACACCAGCTGTTCGGTATTGAGCGGAAAGATCAACTTGACCTGATTGGCCAACAAGCGACTGATCTGTTGGACAGTTGGCGCCAGCAGGTAGTTGTAGAAGGTGACGTAGGAGACCACTTGATAGACCACCAGGACGGCGGCCAGAAACCAGAGCATGCGCGAGAACATGCTGCCGACCTTTTTCATGCATCATCACCATCTGGCACGAACACATATCCAAGACCCCACACGGTCTGCAGATAGCGAGGCTGGGCCGGGTCCAGCTCCAACAAGCGACGCAAGCGGGAAACCTGAACATCTATGCTGCGCTCGGTGGCGGTATATTCACGACCGCGGGCCAGATTCATCAGCTTGTCGCGGGAGAGCGGCTCTCGCGGATGGCTGACCAGCACTTTGAGCACCGCAAATTCACCGCTGGTGAGCGCCATCGGCTCACCATCCCGGCTCAGCTCGCGGGTCGCCAGATTGAGCTGGAAGGCGCCGAAGCTGACCACCTTCCCTGCAGCAGAGGGGGCCCCGGGCAATTCGACGGTATGGCGGCGCAGCACAGCACGGATCCGCGCCAGCAGCTCGCGGGGGTTGAACGGCTTGGGCAAATAATCATCGGCCCCCATCTCGAGCCCGACGATGCGATCGACATCATCCCCCTTGGCGGTGAGCATCAGCACCGGGATCTGGTTGCCCGCTTCCCGCAGACGACGGCAGATGGAGAGCCCA
Source organism: Aeromonas sp. (assembly GCF_050633025.1). Taxonomy (GTDB): domain Bacteria; phylum Pseudomonadota; class Gammaproteobacteria; order Enterobacterales; family Aeromonadaceae; genus Aeromonas. Next base: position 60,280 of record NZ_JBODRQ010000001.1, on the reverse strand, counting down.
TCCTCCCCCGGCAACATCAGGTCGAGCACCATCAGGCTGAAGTTTTCACGGGTCAGCAAGCGATCTGCCTGCTCGCCATTGGCCACGCCGCGCACCACGAATCCCTGCTCGGTGAGATAGCGTTCCAACAGGGAACGTAATTTCAGGTCATCGTCCACCACCAGGACCTTGTTTTGCTGCTGACTCATTGTTGTGCCTCTTCATTCTTTAGCTGCCCCCAATACTAGGGGGGGATATTGCGGGAGCAAAGCACAAATATGTTACCGGGTATTTCCCATCAGGAAACTTGCCGCCCTTCCTGTCACCATACAGGCCAGTCACCCTCAATGGTGCCAGTCGAAGCATCACAATTTTCCTCGACAGCAAGAGGACAAAGGCTAATATTCCCGAGTCGTTAGCGACGAACATCTCTTTGACCAGACCCGGATCACCATGAAGACAAAGCTGATCACCCGCGAAGGCTACACCAAGCTGAAAGAAGAGCTCGATCTCCTCTGGCGTCAGGAGCGCCCCGAGGTCACCAGGAAGGTGGCGTGGGCTGCCAGCCTGGGAGATCGCAGCGAAAATGCCGACTACCAGTACAACAAGAAGCGACTGCGGGAGATCGATCGGCGAGTACGCTACCTGCGCAAATGCCTCGAAGAGTTAGGCATTGTCGATTACGCCCCTGCGCAGGAGGGCAAGGTCTTCTTCGGCGCCTGGGTCGAGGTGGAAAACGAAGAGGGCGAGACCAAGCGCTTTCGCATCGTCGGCTATGACGAGATCTTCGAGCGCAAGGATTACATCTCCATCGACTCCCCCATGGCTCGTGCCCTGCTCAAGAAAGAGGTCGGAGATGAGGCCATCGTCCGTACGCCAGTGGGTGACGTCTGCTGGTATATCAACGAGATCAGTTACCCCAAATAGCCGGACTGCTGGCGGGCCACGCTCCACAAGCAAGCGAGCAAGCCCGGTACAACGGCGAGCCCCTCCCCCGTTGCCTATCAATCTGACTGGTGCAGACCCCGGCGCAGGGTGGCATCCCGCAACACGACCCCATATAGTGCTCACACTTGGCGCCTGATGGCGCGGACTCGACCACAGAGGCCCTCAACAACATCATGATGCAAACCATAGAGAGACAGATTGCCGGTGAGCTCAATGCTCGCCCGGAGCAGGTGCAGGCCGCAGTGCGCCTGCTGGATGAAGGCTCGACCGTGCCCTTTATCGCCCGTTACCGTAAAGAGGTGACCGGCGGTCTGGACGACAGCCAGCTACGTACTCTGGAGAGCCGCCTCGGCTATCTGCGTGAACTGGAAGATCGCCGTCAGGTGATCATTCGCTCCATCGAGGAGCAGGGCAAGCTGACCCCCGAGCTGATACGCGAATTGAATGGCGCCGACAGCAAGACCCGACTGGAAGACCTCTACCTCCCCTACAAGCCCAAGCGCCGTACCAAGGGGCAGATGGCCATCGAAGCAGGGTTGGAGCCGCTTGCCAACCTGCTGCTCAGCGACCCGATGCAGGATCCGGAGCAAGCGGCGGCCACTTTCCTCAATCCCGAACAGGGCATTGCCGACAGCAAAGCAGCTCTCGATGGCGCCCGCTATATCCTGATGGAGCGCTTCGCCGAGCAGGCCGACCTGCTGGAGAAGCTGCGCGACTACTTGTGGCAGAACGCCACCCTGCGCGCCCGCGTGGTGGCAGGCAAGGAGCAGGAAGGGGCCAAGTTCAAGGACTATTTCGAACACGACGAACCACTGCACAAGGCCCCCTCCCACCGGGTGCTGGCCATGCTGCGCGGCCGCAATGAAGGGATCCTCAATCTGGCGCTGGTCACCGGTGACGATGAGAGTGCCAGTCCCTGCGAAGGGATCATTGCCCACCACCTCAAGCTCAATCTGCAGAACCGCCCGGCCGACAAATGGCTGCAAGGGGTGGTGAGCTGGACCTGGAAGATCAAGTTGTCGCTTCAGATGGAGACCGAGCTGATCGGCCACATCCGCGAATCGGCAGAGGAGGAGGCGATCAAGGTGTTCGCCATGAACCTCAAGGATCTGCTGATGGCGGCCCCGGCCGGCATGCGCTGCACCATGGGGCTGGATCCGGGCATCCGTACCGGGGTCAAGGTTGCCGTGGTGGATGCCACCGGCAAGCTGGTCGATCACGCCACCATCTATCCGTTCGAACCGAAGCGCCAGATTGATCAAAGCCTCAAGACCCTGAGCGAGCTGTGCCAGAAACACAAGGTCGAGCTCATCAGCATCGGCAACGGCACCGCCTCGCGGGAGACCGACCGGCTGGTGAGCGACCTGTTCGAGCGCTACCCCGCCGCCAAGGCGCAGAAGATAGTTGTCAGCGAAGCAGGAGCCTCGGTCTACTCCGCCTCCGAACTAGCCTCCCAGGAGTTCCCGGAACTCGACGTCTCGATCCGTGGCGCCGTCTCCATCGCCCGCCGCCTGCAAGACCCGTTGGCCGAACTGGTCAAGATCGATCCCAAGAGTATCGGGGTCGGCCAGTATCAGCACGATGTCGGCCAGAGCCAGTTGGCCCGCCGGCTGGATGCCGTGGTCGAGGATTGCGTGAACGCGGTCGGGGTCGATGTGAACACCGCCTCGGTCGCCCTGCTCAACCGGGTTTCCGGCCTATCACAGACGTTGGCCCAGAACATCGTCGCCTACCGGGATGAGCACGGAGCCTTCAAGAGCCGTCAGCAGTTGTTGAAAGTGAGCCGACTCGGCCCCAAAGCCTTCGAACAGTGCGCCGGCTTCCTGCGTATTCGCGGCGGCAGCAATCCCCTCGACAGCTCGGCGGTGCACCCGGAGTCCTATCCGGTGGTGGAGCGGATCCTCGCCAAGCTGGAGCAGACAGTGGAGAGCCTGCTCGGCAACAGCAGCCTGCTGCGCAGCCTTAAACCGGCCGACTACACCGATGAGCAGTTCGGCGTACCCACCATCACCGACATCATCGGCGAGCTGGACAAGCCGGGCCGCGACCCGCGCCCCGAGTTCAAAACCGCTACCTTCAAGGAAGGGGTGGAGCAGATCAGCGACCTGGTGCCCGAGATGGTACTGGAAGGGGTGATCACCAACGTCACCAACTTCGGCGCTTTCGTCGATATCGGTGTTCATCAGGACGGGCTGGTGCATATCTCCTCCCTGACCGACCGTTTCGTCAAGGATCCCCGTGAGGTGGTCAAGGCGGGCGACATTGTGCGGGTCAAGGTGATGGAAGTGGACGCCCCGCGCAAGCGGATCAGCCTGACCATGCGCCTCGACGAGAAAGCGGGGCAAGCTGCCCGCAAGCCGGCTGAAGCGCGCAACAGCAGCGCTGGCAACGCCAAACCAAGAAATGAGCCGCGGCAAAGCCCCCCCATGGGTGGCGCCATGGGCAACGCCTTTGCGGCAGCACTCTCCAAAGCGAAAAAGTAACGACACCGTCCAGAACGCCTCTGAATGCAAAAAGCCCCGCAAGGGGCTTTTTTACACGCGAAGCTCGGGATCACTGCGTCAGGGCAGCAAGAATACTCTCGGGCTCTCCATGCTGGGCCAGCACCTCCCGCAGTCGGTTGAATGCCTTGCAGGCCTCTTGCGGATATTTGCCGTAAGAGACGACGCCGGTATGGCTCCAGCCAGCCGCCAGCATCACTTTCTTCTTGAAACTGGTTCCTTCAGTTCCCCCTCCTCCGAGCTGCATCAGAAACTGCTCCATCTGCAGGTGGGGCGGTGGCACGCGGGAGAAGGTGGTGAAATCTTCCGCTTTGACTTCATCGAAATGCATGACAGCTCCTGTGAAATTGGAATAGACCTGTTCTTGAGGGTAGTTGCAAAACCGTTCACACTGCTGAAAGTTTGATGAGATGAATTCAGATATGCAGGCTGAGGGACTGGGTAGAGGCCGGGCTGACAGCCTGTTGATAGTGGCCTGCGATGACGCTGTTGCGCTTGTCCATATAGGCGCTCAGCACACCGTCCGATTTTGCACTCTGCTCGGCCATCAGCTCTTTGCGCGCCTTGGCCTCACTCGCGGCGGCGCTGCGCGCGACGGCCAGATCCTGCGCGGAAGGCTCGGCAGGCGCCAGCGCTGCAGTGCGGATCTGCTGCATCTTGGCGATGGTAGCGGCAGGGTCACCGGGTACGACACTGGTATCGATCTGGACTTCGCCACCCGTCGCATAACGCTTGCCATCCGGCCCTTGGGTAAACTGATAGGTGGGCGAGCTGGCGTACTCTCCACCCGCAGACTGGTGAGCCTGCTCGTGGGTACGCACCTCCTTGTCACGCTCGACAAGATCCTGAACCTGCTGCTCTTGCCGCTGTTGCTGCTCCTGTTGTTTGGGATCTTGCTGCTTGCGCTGCCCATCCTCACCAGTGGCCTCGACAAAGCGATTATCTGGCAGTGTCGTCGGGGCTAATTGCCCGGTTTCACGGCTGTTCTGGGAGGTCTGATTGCTGGAGGCCTGACCGGCTTTGGATTTCTCTTTCTGGGAGCCGACTTCAGATTCGGCTGCGGAAGCTTGACCCCCACGGGCCTGCGGGATCAGTTCTGCCCGGCGGTTATCCGTCCTCGCCGCTTCCACCTGGGGATGCAGCTGGTTCGGAATAAGCGGGGGCAGAGTGACATTAATGTTCATCTCACACCCGGATGTCGATCAGGGTTCCCATCATCTCGCTGGCGGTCTGCACTACCTTGGCGGAAGCGCCTGCCTGCTGCTCGGCTACCTTGAGATTGACGAGCTCATCAGTCACTTGCACCTGACCCCCGCTGGGGGTGTTGAGGCGGGCGATCTGATTGGATGCCTTGTCGGCAATCTGCTCGGCTCGCTGAAATCCCTGTACCCCGCTGTTGAAAGCAGAATCAATACGCATGATGTTACTCCTCTGGTCACAGCTTAATTATCAGCCAGACCAGAGGATTAATGAAGCTTTCAGGCTGTTTTTTAACCAACAAAATCTCGAACGATTTCAATGAATTCGTCAGGGTGGGAGATAAAGGGTGCATGTGAGGCCTTATTGAGGGTCACGCTGCGGCTGGCAAGATAGAGATCATCCAGCAGGGGAATGGCTGACTTGGGTACCAATGAATCCAGTCTTCCATAGATCCGCAACCAGGGCAGATCCAGCTCCCGCAGCGGTTCGCGCAGGTCAATATCGGCCAACAGCGTCAGACCTGCCTCGAGTGCGGCAAACTGGGGTGCCGGACGCTCGGCCAGCCAGTGACGCAACTGGCGAATATCGTCCCGGGCATGTTCACTGCCCATTGCCTGGATCGCCAGAAAACGCTCTATGGTCTGGCGAAAATCCCCTGCCAGCATCTGGTTGAAGCCGGTCAGAACCTTGGGGGCGATCCCTGGCCACTCATCGCGGGCCATGAAACAGGGGGAGCTGGCCACGGTGATCAGGGAGTGCAACCGATCAGGATGCGTCAGCGCCAACTGGCTTGCCACCAGACCGCCGAGCGACCAGCCAAGCAGATGGCACTTCTGCGGCAAGATGGCGGCCACCTGCTCGGCAAGCCAGGGCAGGCTGTAATCCACCTCGTCTGCCAGCGGGCTGTTGCCAAAACCTGGCAAATCCACCAGATGAACCCGATAGTGAGACGCCAACTGCTGGGCAATGCCATGCCAGACCGCACCGTTCATCCCCCACCCGTGCAACAGCACCAGATCGGGCCCCTGGCCAAACTGCTCTACCGATATGCTCATCTAGACTCAAGATCCCTGTTCATGCTCTTGGGGTCAGCATGTTAAAGCGACTGCTCGCTAAAGCAAGCCCGCTGCTCGGCAGCCACGGTGACTGGCAAGGAAGTTGCCTCCTCTGTCATCAGCCATGCGACAACGAACCCCTGCTCTGCAGTTGGTGCCGGCAGGCATTGCACCAGTCACAACCGAGATGCCGCCTCTGCGCCGCACTGCAGCCGGAAGAGATACTGACCGAGGTAGTATGCGGCCGCTGCCAGCGCCGGCCACCGCCGTGGGAGCGACTACAGGTGATCGGTGACTATCAGCCGCCCTACCCGGCCCTGATCCCGCGCCTGAAGTATTCGGGGCAAATCCTGCTAGCTCCCCTGTTGGCCCGTTTGCTGGCAGATCATCTCGATTGCGATGACCGGCCGGAGGCGATTATTCCGGTTCCCCTTCACTGGTGGCGGCAGTGGCGGCGCGGGTTTAATCAGGCGGAGGAGATCGCACAAGCCCTTGGCGAGTTCACCGGCATTCCCTGCGACAACTCCCTGTTGCAGCGCATCAAGACGACCCCGCAGCAAACAACCCTGAGCGCCGGGCAGCGGCGCCGCAATCTGCACGGGGCATTCCGGATCCGCTCCCACCAATACCGTCATGTCGCCCTGCTCGATGACGTCGTGACCACAGGCGCAACTGCCAGCCAACTCACCCGTCTGCTTCATGAGAGCGGGGTCACAAAGGTAGAAGTGTGGGCAATCTGTCGTACCCTGCGGCACAGCAAGTAGCCATCGGCATGCTACCCAAGCCTTGCTAACCGCGTTATCATGAATACCCTAGTCGTACACTCAGGTTTATGAGGATAGTGATGATCAGCATTTCCGACGCCGCCCAGGCCCATTTCCGTAAACTGCTGGAAAAACAGCCTGATGGCACCAATATCCGGGTGTTTGTGGTCAATCCGGGAACCCAGAATGCCGAGTGTGGCGTATCGTATTGCCCGCCCGATGCCGTGGACCCGGAAGATCAACACCTGCCCTTCAGCGGCTTCGACTGCATGGTCGATCCCCTGAGCGCCCCCTTCCTGGTGGATGCCACCATCGATTTCGTGACCGATCAGATGGGCTCCCAGCTCACCCTGAAGGCGCCAAATGCCAAGATGCGCAAGGTTGCCGACGATGCACCGCTGATCGAGCGCATCGAGTACACCCTCATCTCCGAGGTGAACCCCATGCTGGCCGGTCACGGCGGTAAGGTGACCCTGACCGAGCTAACCGAGGACGGCTACGCCATCCTGCAGTTTGGCGGCGGTTGCAACGGTTGCTCCATGGTCGATTACACCCTGAAAGAGGGTATCGAGAAGCAGCTGCTGGAGAAGTTCCCGGGCGAACTCAAGGGTGTCAAAGACGCCACCGAGCACCAGCGCGGCGACCACTCTTACTACTGATTTGCTGCCCTTGTGGCAAAGACATGCGGCAAAGAAAAGGCCCCGCCATCTGGCGGGGCCTTTTGCATGGGCAATCGGCAGATTACTCGTCCTTCTTGTCTCGCGACAGCAGGGCGATGGCCGCCTCTTTCGGGTTCTTACCCTCGTAGAGCACCTTGAAGATCTGCTCGCAGATGGGCATCTCGACGCCGCAGCGGGCCGCCAGCAGATGCACCTCTTTGGTGTTGCGATACCCCTCCACCACCTGACCGATCTCGGTCATGGCGGTGTTCACATCCTTGCCAACCCCGAGCGCCAGTCCGAAGCGACGGTTGCGCGACTGGTTGTCGGTACAGGTAAGCACCAGATCCCCGAGCCCCGCCATCCCCATAAAGGTTTTGGTATCGGCACCCAGCGCCGCACCCAGACGCTGCATCTCTACCAGACCCCGGGTGATAAGCGCGGTTCTGGCATTGGCGCCAAACCCGAGCCCGTCGGAGAGACCGGCACCAATAGCGATGACGTTCTTCACCGCTCCACCCAGTTGCAGACCGACGAAGTCCGGATTGGTATAGACCCGGAACGAGCGTCCACAGTGCAGCAGGTGGGAGAGATCGTCGGCGAACTCGTCGTGAGTCGAGGCGACCGAGATGGCGGTCGGCAGACCGGCAGCCAGCTCCTTGGCGAAGGTGGGGCCGGAGATCACCGCCAGCGGTATCTCGTCACCCAGCACTTCACGGGCCACATCCTGCAGCAGACGGCCACTGTCCGGCTCCAGACCCTTGGTGGCCCAGGCGATACGGGTATCGGGGCGCAGGAAGGGTTTGATCCGGGTCAGTACATCACCAAATACATGGCTCGGCACGACCAGCAGCAGCACGGGGGCAGCCTGTACCGCACGTTGCAGATCCGCAGTCAGCTGCAGATCGGCAGGAAAAGGGACATCAGGCAAAAATGCCTTGTTGCAGCGGTCTTGTTCCAGCTCGGCGACATGGGCGGGGTCGTGACCCCACAGCAGGGTCGGATGACCATTGCGCGCCAGAGAAATGGCAAGGGCGGAGCCATAAGACCCCGCCCCCATGACCGAGATAGCGATCTGCTCAGCCATTATCAGGCTTCCGCTGTCGCCTGCTGGGCCTGTACTTGCGCCATGTGCTGGGCAAACAGGGCATCGAAGTTGACCGGTGCCAGGTTCAGCTGCGGGAAGGAACCCTTGCTCACCATGTTGGCTACGGCTTCGCGGGCATACGGGAACAGGATGTTCGGGCAGAAGGCAGCCAGGCAGTGAGCCAGTTGCGGCTCCGGCAGGTTACCGATGGTGAAGATACCGGCTTGCTGTACTTCGCACAGGAAGGCAGTTTCGGTTTCCAGTTTGCAGGTTACGGTCAGGGTCAGCACAACCTCGTACACGTTGTCAGCCAGGATGTTGGTCTTGGTATCCATATCCAGCTTGACGTCCGGCTGCCACTCTTTCTGGAAGATGTGCGGGGTATTGGGCGCTTCGAAAGAGACATCCTTGGTGTAAACACGCTGGATGTGGAATTCCGGTTGTACTTCCTGGTTGTTGATCTCGTCAGCCATTTCGTTTGATTCCTTGTTATATGGATAAGTGGGCTCAGGCCCTGCTTAAATCAGCGTTTCTTGGTTACCGGCAGATTCTCTGCACGCCATTGGGCCATGCCACCGCCGAGCACATAAACCTGCTTGAAGCCAGCTTTGCTCAGCTGACGGCCCGCGCCGCCCGCAGTCATTCCCGACTCGCACACCACTATGATGGGGGCATCTTTATGCTTTTCAACCGGGCCCAGATTATTGCTCTGGATCTGGGCCAGCGGCAGGTTCTGGGCACCGGCCAGATGCCCCTTGACGTACTCTTCCTGACTGCGAATATCCACCACGGTGGCGTTCTCGCGGTTGATCAGCAGGGTCGCGGTGTGGTTGTTGACGGTTTTTACCGGGGACAAACGGGCACGCACAGTGGTGTAAACCAGGGTGCCAGCCAGGCCCAACCAGGCTGCGGTCAGCAGCGGGTTACGGGCCGCAAAATCCAAATACTCTTGCATCTTCTACTATCCAGGGACCAAGACAAGGGCCCGAGTATACATGGGGGTATTGATAAGATCAGCCATCTTGGCGGCAAAGCGCGAGCAGGCTCCCATCATCATTGGACAGCGAGCATGGCAGGAAGGGCGTGGCTTGCGGGGCCGCGGGAACGCCCCTTGGCTATCAGGTGACTATTTCGGCAGATGTAGTAATATTACGCTAGTTTCATTTCCCGCATTTTTTCCAATCCGAGAGGACATAGTCTTATGTCAACAGCTAAGAAACCTTTGGTTCTGGTCATCATGGACGGTTGGGGCTACAGCACCAAGCAAGAGCACAACGCCGTCGCTGCCGCCAAGACTCCCAACCTCGATCGTCTGGCCCGTGACTACACCAGCACCCTGATCTCCGGCTCCGGTCTGGACGTTGGTCTGCCGGATGGCCAGATGGGCAACTCTGAAGTAGGCCACGTCAACATCGGTGCCGGTCGCATCGTCTATCAGGAGCTGACCCGCATCTCCAAAGATATTCAGGACGGCCCCTTCTTCGAGAACGTGGAGATTGCCAAGGCTGTTGACGCTGCCGTGAGCAACGGCAAAGCCGTTCACATCATGGGCCTGATGTCCCCGGGTGGCGTACACAGCCACGAAGAGCACATCATGGGCATGATCGAGATGGCCGCCAAACGTGGCGCCGAGAAGATCTACTTCCACGCCTTCCTGGATGGTCGTGACGTACCGCCGCGCTCCGCCCAGTCCTCGATCGAGCTGTTCGACGCTCTGTTTGCCAAGCTGGGCAAGGGCCGTTTCGCCTCCATGATCGGCCGTTACTTCGCCATGGACCGTGACAACCGCTGGGATCGCGTGCAGCAAGCCTATGACCTGATGACCCAGGGCAAGGGCGAATTCACCGCCGAGAGCGCCACCGAAGCGCTGGCTGCCGCCTATGCTCGCGACGAGAACGACGAGTTCGTCAAAGCCACCCGCATCGGCGAAGCTGCACCGATGATCGACGGCGATGCGCTGATTTTCATGAACTTCCGTGCCGACCGTGCCCGTGAAATCACCCGCGCCTTCGTTGACGCCGACTTCACCGGCTTCGCTCGTGCAGTTGAGCCGAAGCTGAACTTCGTGATGTTGACCGAATACGCGGCCGACATCAAAACCGCCTGTGCCTACCCGCCGACCGCTCTGGTCAACACCCTGGGTGAGTGGCTGGCCAAGCAAGGCAAGACCCAGCTGCGTATCTCCGAAACCGAGAAGTACGCTCACGTCACCTTCTTCTTCAACGGTGGCGAAGAGGCCTGCTTCACTGGCGAAGATCGCGAAATCGTCGCCAGCCCGAAAGTGGCCACCTACGACCTGCAGCCGGAGATGAGCTCCGAAGAGCTGACCGACAAGCTGGTCGGCGCCATCAAGAGCGGCAAGTACGACGTCATCATCTGTAACTACCCGAATGGCGACATGGTTGGTCACACCGGTGTGTTCGATGCCGCCGTCAAAGCCTGTGAAGCCGTTGACCACTGCATCGGTCGCGTGACCGACGCCTTGGCCGAAGTGGGTGGCGAGTGCCTGATCACTGCCGACCACGGCAACGCCGAGAAGATGATGGACGAAGAGACTGGTCAGGCTCACACCGCCCACACCAATCTGCCGGTTCCGCTCATCTATTTCGGTCGCAAAGCCGAGGTTGCTGAAGGTGGCAAACTGTCCGATCTGGCCCCCACCATGCTGACCCTGATGGGTCTGCCGGTGCCGCCGGAAATGACTGGCAAGCCCCTGATGATTCTGAAATAATCCTTCCCCATGCGGGGATGCGAAGTTATTTCACCAAAAACCAGTCGCGTCGGCCTGTTGGCCGGCGCGCTGTTTTTTTGCCTGTCGTTTGGCGCCAGCAAACCGGTTTTGGCCGCCAATCAGCAGCTGGGCGCCATGCAGTCCCAGATCAAGGAACAACAGCAGACCATCAAGCTCAGCAAGCAGGAGCTGGCCAAGCTCAACGCCCAGCTCAAAACTGACGAGCAGGCCATCTCGGCCGCTGCCGCCAAACTCAACCAGACCAGGCAGCAGTTGAAGCAGAACCAGCAGACGCTGGCGACCCTGCAAAAAGACAAGCTGGCGCTGGAAGTTCAAGCCAAACATCAAAAGCAGTTGCTGGCCAAGCAGGCGGAGAGCGCCTTTCAGGCAGGCAACCACGATTACCTCAAACTGCTGCTCAATCAGCAGGATCCGGCCAAACTGAGCCGCTCCCTCGACTACTACGACTACCTCAACAAGGCCCGTATCGAGGCCATCGATGCCCTGCGCGCCACCCGCGACAAGCTGGCGAAAAACCAGCAGGCTACCAAAGAGACCGAAACCAGACTGAAGACCCTGCTTACCGAACAGCAGGAGCATCACCAGACCCTGCTGACCAGCCAGCAGAGCCGGGCCAAGGTACGCAACCAGTTGCAGCAGTCGGTACAGGATGACGAGCAGAAGCTCACCAAGCTGGTCAAGGCAGAGAAGGCGCTCAAGGCCCGACTGGAAGAGCTTCGCCGCCAGCGGGAAGAGAAGGAGCGCCGTGAACGGGCCGAGCGGGAGCGACTTGCCAAGATCAAGGCCGAGCAAGAACGCCAGCGACGGCTGGAAGCACAACGTCTGGCCGCGGAGCAGAAGCGACTCGCAGAGCAACAACGTATTGCAGCCCAGAAACGGCAGGTTGACGAACAGCAACGGCTCACAGCCCAGCAGCAGAGAGTCACCGAGCAACAGGAGAGGGTCGCCGAGCAGCAGGCAGCGGCACGCAAGAGTGCCCAGGCGAGCAGCAACGGTTACAGCGGCCTTAAGACCAATGGCAGCCTGCGCTGGCCGGTACAGGGGCCGATCCTCATCGCCTACGGTTCGCCGCGCACCGCCGAGCTCAAGTGGAAAGGCACCCTGATCGGCGCCAGCGAGGGAACCCAGGTCAAGGCGGTTGCACCGGGACAAGTGGTCTACGCCGACTGGCTCGACGGCTTCGGCATGCTGTTGGTGATCGACCACGGTAAAGGCTATATGAGCCTCTACGGTCACAATCAGTCGCTGCTGCGACAGGTTGGCCAGAATGTGGAACAGGGTGAACCGGTGGCACTGGTCGGTGACAGCGGCGGTCAGGACAGACCGGGCCTCTACTTCGAAATTCGCTATCAGGGCGAGGCGATCAATCCGACCAAATGGCTAGCCAAGGGTTGAGTTAACCCGGCCGACAAGCGCGTCACACGCTCACTAGCAAAAGCCTGCATCACGCAGGCTTTTGTCATTTCAGGAGCATAGCCCCCCACTGTCGGTCCCATTTGATGAAAAATTACCTAATTTTTCGCTCGGCTCAGGGGAAGACAACCAGACCGATCTGCTCCAGCAAGGTCTGCTGCTGATCCTCGTTGATCTGTACTCCCTGCAGATCGACCCGGCGCAGATCCAGCCCCGGCAGATCGCACTGGCGCAGATCGCAGCCCTGCAGCTTGAAGCTGGTCCAGTCAATCTGGCCAAACTCGGAGCCGCTAAGATCGGAACCCGCCAGCGAGGCACCAAACAGGTTGGCCCCCTGCCAGCGGTTGCCGGTCAACTCGCACTTCTCCAGCAGACAACCCTCGAAGCTGGCGTAGCTGAAGTTGTTGCCAGTCAGATGGGCCTCGCAGAAGTAGCTTTTGGCGGTGATCTGGTTGGCGAAGCTGGCGTGGCCGAAGTTGATACCGACCGCCTGACAGTCGCGCAGCTCCAACCCCAGACACTGGCTGCGGCTGCAATCAGCCATGGTGAGATCGCAGCGCAGAAAGCTGGCCTCGCGCAGATCGCAACCCTGCAACAGGCAGCCCCGTTCACTCTCCCGATCGTAGAAGCTGCAGTCAATGAAACGGCTATCGCTCAGATCCAGCCAGGAGAAGTTGCAGCCGATAAAGCGGCACTCCGAGAACTGCTCCCCCTCCACATCCTGTTGCTCGAACCGGACATCCACAAACTGCTTGCCTCTGATCATCGGAAAACTCCTGCAAAAATGGCTTCATATGCTGACTTTATCCGCCAAAAACGGTAATGTTACATGTAACATCCACGCTGGACACCCCTATGATCCCCACCCGCAAACGCCGCCCCACCCTGCAAGATATCGCCGACCAGACCGGCGTGACCAAGATGACTGTCAGCCGCTATCTGCGCGACCCGCAGACCGTGGCGGAGGGGACCCGCGAGCGGATCGCCGCGGTGGTGGAAGAGCTGGGTTATATCCCCAACCGGGCGCCGGATATTCTCTCCAACGCGACCAGCAAGGCGATCGGCATCCTGATCCCCTCCCTCTCCAACCAGGTCTTTTCGGCGGTGATCCACGGCATCGAGTCGGTGACCCGACCAGCTGGCTACCAGACCCTGCTGGCCCACTACGGCTATAGCCCGGAACGGGAAGAGGAGCAGGTGGCCTCCCTGCTCTCCTACAACGTTGATGGCCTCATTCTCTCCGACTGCCAGCATACCGAGCGCACCCGCAAGATGATCGCCACCGCAGGCATTCCGGTGGTGGAGACCATGGACCTGCCCGATGATCCCATCGACATGGTGGTTGGCATGGACCACAAGGCTGCAGCTCGGGCCATGGTAACAGAGATGCTGCGTCGGGGCCGACGCAAGGTGGTCTATCTGGGGGCGCGACTCGATGTACGCACCCGGCTGCGGATGGAGGGGTACTATCAGGCGATGGACGCGTTCGGCCTCACCGGCCAGCATCTGCTGACCGAGCAATCCTCCACCTTTACCCTCGGCGGCGAGCTGCTGGATCTGGCACTGGTGCGCTATCCCGACCTGGACGGCCTGTTCTGTACCAACGATGACCTGGCGGTCGGTGCTCTGTTGCAGTGTCAAGCCAAGTGGATCCCGGTGCCCCAGCAGATCGCCATCGCTGGCAGCCACTCTCTCGACATCGGTCATGCCATGACCCCCAAACTGGCCAGCATCGTCACCCCGCGGGAGGGGATCGGCCGGGAAGCCGCCGCCATGCTGCTCGCTCGCCTCAGCGGCCAGCCACTGGCCGAGCGCTGCAAGGATATGGGCTTCTCCCTTTATGAGGGTGAAAGTCTTGGCTAAGGGTCATCCCCCGCTGACACGCCAGAACAACAGAGGCCACCCGAAGGTGGCCTCTGTTGTTTTCTGCACGACTGGCGCTTAGCGTTGCACCATCTCGACCGCTTCGCGGGAGAGGCGAGTCACCTCTTCCCAGTTGCCGCTCTTGACCGCATCGGCCGGCAGCATCCAGGAGCCGCCGACGGTGGCGACGCACTTGAGCGCCAGATAGTCAGCCACGTTCTTCGGGCCGATACCGCCGGTGGGGCAGAACTTCACCTGGGGCAACGGCGCGGCAATGGCGGAGAGCGCCTTGGTGCCGCCATTCGCTTCGGCCGGGAAGAACTTCAGATGGTCATAGCCCGCTTCCAGCGCCTGCATCACTTCAGACGGAGTAGCCACACCCGGGATCAGCGGTGCAGTGCTCTTGGCCGCGTGGGCCAGCAGGGCCGGGGTCATCCCCGGGGAGATGACGAAACGGGCACCGGCAGCAACGGCTGCGTCAAACTGCTCGCAGTTGAGCACGGTACCGGCACCGACCATGGCATCCGGCATCGCCTTGGCGATAAGGGCGATGGCATCGAGCGCCACCGGGGTGCGCAGGGTGATTTCGAACACCGAGATGCCGCCGTCGAGCAGCGCCTTGGCCATCGGCAGGGCCTGATCCAGCTCATTGATAACCATCACGGGTACCAGCGGGGAGGCGGCAAACACCTCGGCCGGGGTCACTTTCCAGTTCTGCATAGCTCTTCCTTATTCAAAGATGGTGGCGCCACACTCGGCGCTCGATACCGCGCGACGCATCACGCTGAACAGTTCACGGCCCCACCCCTCTTGTTCCGAAGTGAGGTCAATCTCGGCCTGGGTACGGCCACTCAAATCGGTCAGGCAGTCGAGGCTGCCGTTTACCGCGTCAACCCGCAGCAGGTCGCCATCGGCAAGCAGGCCGATGGCCCCGCCGTGCAGCGCTTCCGGGGTGACGTGGATGGCGGCCGGGATCTTGCCGGAGGCACCGGAGAGACGGCCATCGGTAACCAGCGCCAGCTTGTAGCCTGCCTTCTGCAGGTTGCCGAGCACCGGCATCAGCTTGTGCAGCTCCGGCATGCCGTTGGCGGCCGGGCCATTGTGACGCACCACGATGACGGCATCCTGATTGAGATCGCCCGCCTTGTAGGCCGCTTCCACCGCATGTTGGGAGGAGAAGACACGCGCTGGCGCTTCAATCACCCGATACTCGGGAGCCACGGCGGAGACCTTGACCACGGCGCGGCCCAGATTGCCCGCCAGCAGCTTGGTGCCGCCAGTGGCCTGGAATACGCTGCCGGAAGGCGACAACACGCTCGCATCGCCGCTCTCGCCGACCGGCTGCCATACCAGCTGGCCATCGACCAGTACCGGACGGCTGAGGTAATCCTGCATCTCGCCAAAGACCGGAGTGGCATCCATGTGGATCAGCCCCTCTTCGGCCAGACGGCGCATCAGGCCGGGCACGCCGCCCGCCTGTTCGAAGGCGTTCACGTCGGCCGGGCCGTTCGGGTACATGCGAACCAGCAGCGGCACCACGTCGGAGAGATCGCTGATGTCATCCCAGGTCAGTACCAGACCGGCCGCGCGGGCCAGCGCCACCATGTGGATGCTGTGGTTGGTGCTGCCGCCGGAGGCGAGCAGGGCCACCAGACCGTTGACCAACGAGCGCTCATCCAGCACCTCGCTCAACGGGCGATAGGCCGGGGAACCCGGGATCATGGCGCTGATGCGGCGTGCCGCCTCAATGGTCAGGGCATGGCGCAGCTCGCTGTGCGGGTGCACAAAAGCGGAGCCCGGCAGCATCAGGCCCATGGCCTCGAATACCAGCTGGTTGGTGTTGGCGGTGCCGTAGAAGGTGCAGGTGCCTGCCGCGTGGTAGGCGCCGCACTCCATCTCCAGCAGGGCATCGCGACCCACTTCACCGGCAGCGTACTTCTGACGCACCTTCACCTTCTCGTCGTTGCTGATGCCGCTCGCCATCGGGCCAGCAGGAACAAATGCAGTCGGCAGGTGAGCGTGGGAGAGGGCCCCCATGATCTGACCCGGGGCGATCTTGTCGCAGATACCGAGCAGCAGGGTCGCATCAAAGGTGTTGTGAGAGAGCGACAGCGCGGTGGCCTGAGCGATCAGGTCGCGGGAGAAGAGGGACATGTCCATCCCCGGCTGACCCTGAGTCACGCCGTCGCACATGGCGGGCACGCCGCCAGCAACCTGAGCACTGTGGCCCAGTTCGGCCAGCGCGCCCTTGATGATATCCGGATAGCCCTGATAGGGCTGATGGGCACTCAGCATGTCGTTGTAGGCGGTGACGATGCCGACGTTGGCGCGGGTCATGTCGAGGATGCGACCCTTCTCGTCACTGCTGCAGGCGGCCACGGCGTGGGCCAGGTTGCCGCAGGCCAGTGCGGCGCGGGTCTTGCCCTGCTCGGCCTGACGCTGGATGCGGGCCATAAAGGCCTGACGGCGGGCGGCACTGCGCTCGCGGATGCGGGCAGTGACATCGGAAATTACCTTATGAATCATTGGGCTTGCTCCAATGCTGTGACGGCGCGGTCAACCACCTGTTCGAAGGTGCCGTCTATATCAATGTGGAATACACCGGCTTCGCCATCCGGGCGCTCCAGAGTATCGAACTGACTTTGTACCATGCTTTCGCGCATGAAGTGGCCCTTGCGGGCACGCATCCGCTCGAGGATCAGCGGCTGGCTGCCGTCGAGGAAGATGAAGCTGACCGACTCGTTGCCTTCGCGGATCTGGTCGCGGTAATTCTTTTTGAGAGCGGAACAGACGATGATGCCGGTCTCGTTCTTCTGCTCGAGACTGTAGGCGGCGTCGCGGATCCGCTCCAGCCAGGGGGCACGATCCTCATCGTTGAGGGGGTTGCCGCCAGCCATCTTCTGGATGTTGGCCTTGGGGTGCAGGTCATCACCATCGATGAACTTGGCGCCCAGCGCTTCGGCCACTTTCAGACCCACGCTGGATTTGCCGCTACCACACACACCCATCACGATAATGCACTTACCCGCCATAATTTGACCTCTGTCCCACTTTTCAAAAAACCAGCTGTTGATGGGTTCTAATCTAACACGTTACCGGTAACATGTTACCGGTAACGTTGCGCAATGTGAAGTGGAGCACAGAAATGTGCATAACAACAATCGGTATTATTTGAGGACACATTTATGGACGGAGCAATGAACACGCCAGATGTAACCTATCTGCTCTCGGTTGCAGTAGGGGCAATCGTCATGTTGCTAATGCTCATCATGCGGTTCAAGGTTCACGCCTTCGTGGCATTGACCCTGGTGAGTCTGCTGACAGCATTGGCTACCGGCGTCACCTATGATCAAGTGATCCCCACCATGCTAACCGGCTTCGGCGGCACGCTCGCCTCGGTGGCACTACTGGTCGGATTGGGCGCCATGATTGGCCGAATCCTGGAGATGACGGGGGGTGCCAAGGTTCTGGCCGATACCCTGATAAACCGCTTCGGATCTCACCGCGCGCCCTTCGCGCTCGGTGTGGCCTCCCTGCTATTCGGCTTCCCGATCTTCTTCGACGCCGGCCTCATCGTCATGCTGCCCATCATCTTCAGCGTGGCGAAGCAGTTTGGCGGCTCCGTCCTCAAATATGCTCTCCCCTCCGCCGGTGCCTTTGCGGTGATGCACGCCTTCCTGCCACCACACCCAGGCCCAGTGGCCGCCAGCGAACTGCTGGGTGCCAACATTGGTCTGCTGACTGTCGTGGGTCTACTGGTCGCGCTGCCCACCTGGTACATAGGCGCCTACCTATTCGGGCTCTGGTCCGGCAAGAAGTTTGACCTCCCCCTGCCCCCGAGCTTTACTGCCAACGCCGAGCAGGAAGCTGACAAGGCCCCCAGCTTCAGCCAAGTGATTTCCATCCTGCTGCTGCCGCTACTGCTGATCTTCATGGATACCGGCCTCAATACCTTGGGTACCATGGGAGTCATCGACAAGGGAGCGGACTGGGTCAACGTGCTACGCATGATTGGCAAGACCCCGGTGGCCCTGCTAATAACCGTGATCTACGCCCTCTTTATGTTCCGCCAGGCTCAGGGCAAGGTACAGCTCGAAAAGTTCTGCAACGATGCATTAGCCCCCGTCTGTGCCGTCATTCTGGTAACAGGTGCCGGTGGCATGTTCGGTGGGGTGCTGCGTGCGAGCGGCATCGGCACCGCGCTTGCTGATGTCCTCTCCGACACCGGCATGCCAGTAATCCTTGCCGCCTTCCTTGTTTCTGCCGCTCTGCGGGTTGCTCAAGGCTCGGCTACCGTAGCGCTGACTACCACAGCTGCGCTGATGGCGCCGACCATAGCTGCTACCACAGGACTAAGCGAGCTTGATCTTACCTTTATCGTCATCGCCATCGCAGGCGGAGCGACCGTACTTTCCCACTTTAACGACTCTGGTTTCTGGCTGGTCAGTCGCTTTCTCAACATGGACGAGAAGACAACCCTTAAAACCTGGACCGTCATGGAAACACTACTTGGTACCATAGCCTTCCTCATTGTGGCGTTGGCCAGCATGCTTTTCTAAATGACTAGTTATCCCGTCACAAGGATGCAGGCGGGTCGCGTCCGTCCGCCATTCGCAACCGTTGCCAGAAAAAGGCCTCACTCGTGAGGCCTTTTTCATCTTTCTGATGATTCTTTCTTTGGCTGAGAGGGCGAGATTGCTAGAATCGCCTATTCATCGCTCCGAGTGGAACGCTTAACCCCGTGATTTCAGGTTTATCTATGCATTCATCGGCCCATTATCGACAACTGCTGGCGCGCCTGCCCCAGATCGCCGTCGCAGCAGATCAGTTTGAAGTGCTCTACAGCGCCCAGGATTTCAAACGCCGCATTCTTGCGCTTATCGCCAGTGCCACCCGGCGCATCTATCTGGTTGCACTCTATCTGCAGGATGACGAGGCGGGCCGGGAGATCCTCTCCGCCCTCTACGCCGCCAAGCAGCGCAATCCGGCCCTCGACATCAAGCTGTTCGTCGACTTCCACCGTGCCCAGCGCGGCCTGATCGGCAAGGGCAAGCAGGGCGGCAACCACCTGATGTATCAGGCCATGGCTGCCGAACACGAGCACCAGATCGAAATCTACGGCGTGCCGGTCAAAGGGCGCGAGTTGCTCGGCGTGCTCCACCTCAAGGGTTTCATCTTTGATGATGTGGTGCTCTACTCCGGCGCCAGCCTCAACGACATCTACCTGCACCAGCAGGATCGCTACCGCTTCGATCGCTATCACCAGATCACCAGCCCGGAGCTGGCCCGCAGCATGGTCAACTATGTGGATGACCTGTTCGTGAAGAGCGACGCGGTGCAGCGACTGGATCACAGCGATATCCCCAGCGCCAAACAGCTGAAGGGTCCAATCCGCCGCTTTAAGCAGAACCTGCGCCAGAGCCAGTACCGCTTCAGCACCATGCCGGTCAACACCCAAGAGGTGGCTGTCACCCCCATGGTGGGTCTGGGCAAGCACAACAATCAGCTCAACCTGATGATCCGCAATCTGGTGCGCGCCACCGAGCGTGAGATCTTCATCTGCACCCCTTACTTCAACCCCCCCAAGGAGTTGAGCAAGGATATCGAGGATCTGCTGCAGCGCGGCTGCAAAGTCACCATCGTGGTGGGCGACAAGACCGCCAACGACTTCTTCATTCCTCCGGAAGAGAAGTTCTCAACCATCGGTGGTCTGCCCTATCTCTACGAGACCAACCTGCGCAAGTTTGCCGAGCGCAACCAGCGCCACATCGACGACGGTCGCCTCAACCTGATGCTCTGGTGTTGCGAGCGCAACTCCTACCATCTCAAGGGGATCTTCGTGGATGACGAGTGGGCCCTGCTCACCGGCAACAACCTCAACCCCCGCGCCTGGGCGCTCGATCTGGAGAACGGCCTGCTGGTACACGATCGTCGCCACCTGCTGCGTCCCCAGTTCAACGCGGAGCGGGAGAACATCCTGACCAACACCAAGCGCATCAGCCACTTCGATCAGGTGGAGCAGATCCAGGACTACCCGGAACAGGTGCGCAAGCTGCTGGGACGGATCCACCGGGTCAAGGCCCATCTGCTGCTCAAGCGGATTATCTGACCCCGGGCGCCATGCGCCCGCACCTTGCCTGTTAGCAACCGCACAAAGGCCTCCCGTTTTCGGCAGGCCTTTGTTCTATCCGCCGTTTCCCCCGCCTTGACGGCCCTGCCAGCAGCAACTCGGCTTGCATCGGCCCCTCAACAACCCCTATCATCTGGACATATTTACAGTGTTTTCGGGCATCTAATTGATGAAATTGGATAAAATTCCTCTCGACAGCCTCAAGGGTGTCGGCAGCAAGATGCAGGAGAAGCTCGAGCGGCTGGGACTGGCCACGGTACAGGATCTGCTGTTCCACCTTCCCCTGCGCTACGAGGACCGCACCCAGGTGTGGCCCATCGGCGATCTGCCGCCCGGTCTGCACGGCGCCGTCGAGGGCGAAATCCAGGACACTCAGCTGGTGATGGGGCGCCGCCGCATGATGGTCTGTCGCATCAGCGACGGTACCGGCACCCTCACCCTGCGCTTCTTCAACTTCACCGCCGCCCAGAAGAACAGTCTGGCGGCGGGCCGCCTGATCCGCTGCTTTGGCGAGGTGCGCCCCGGCAAATACGGGCTGGAGATGGCCCACCCCGAGTACAAGCTGCTCGGCGAGGAGCAAGCCGGCCAGACCGAAGAGGCGCTCACCCCCGTCTACCCGACCACCGAAGGGCTGCGCCAGCTCACCCTGCGCAACCTCACCGATCAGGCGCTGGCCCAGCTCGACCTCTACGGCGTGGAGGAGCTGCTGCCCGCCGGCCTCTATCCCCACCAGATTGAACTGGCCGCCGCCTTGAAGCTGCTGCACCGTCCATCCCCCTCGGTGGCACTGCCGCTGCTGGAAAGCGGCCAGCATCCGGCCCAGCAGCGACTGGTGCTGGAGGAGCTGCTGGCTCACAACCTCTCGGTACTCAAGGTGCGGGCTCAGGCACAAACCCAGCTGGCCCGCGCCCTCAAACCGGCGCCCGCGCTGGTCGAACAGCTGCTCGGCGCCCTGCCGTTCAAGCCCACCGGCGCCCAGAGCCGGGTAGTGGCCGAGATAAGTAAGGATCTGCAACAGAGCCACCCCATGATGCGGCTGGTGCAGGGCGACGTGGGCTCCGGCAAAACCCTGGTCGCGGCACTGGCCGCCCTGCAGGCTATCGGCAACGGCTGTCAGGTGGGCTTGATGGCGCCGACCGAGCTGCTGGCGGAACAGCACGCCATCAACTTCGCCAAGTGGCTGGAACCGCTCGGCATCGGAGTCGGCTGGCTGGCGGGCAAACAGAAAGGCAAGGCGCGGGAAGAGTCGCTGGCCGCGATCAAAGACGGCAGCGTCAAGATGGTGGTGGGCACCCACGCCATCTTTCAGGAGCAGGTAGTGTTCCAGCGTCTGGCGCTGGTCATCATCGATGAACAGCACAGATTCGGGGTGCATCAGCGCCTAGCCCTGCGCGAGAAAGGGGAGCGGGAAGGGGTACATCCCCATCAACTCATCATGACCGCTACCCCCATCCCCCGCACCCTGGCGATGACCGCCTATGCCGACCTCGATACCTCGGTCATCGACGAACTGCCGCCGGGCCGAACCCCCATCACCACAGTCGCGCTGCCCGACAGCCGTCGCGGCGACGTGATCGAGCGGGTCAAGCTCGCCTGCACCGAGGGCAAGCAGGCCTACTGGGTCTGCACCCTGATCGAGGAGTCGGAGGTGCTGGAGTGTCAGGCCGCCGAGGATACCGCCGCCGAGCTGCAGAACCTGTTGCCCGGTCTGCATATCGGGCTGGTGCACGGCCGGATGCGGCCGGTGGAGAAACAGCGGGTGATGGAGGAGTTCAAGGCGGGCATACTGCAACTGCTGGTCGCCACCACCGTCATCGAGGTGGGGGTGGATGTGCCCAACGCCAGCCTGATGATCATCGAGAACCCGGAACGGCTCGGGCTGGCGCAGTTGCACCAGCTGCGTGGGCGGGTTGGCCGGGGCGCGGTAGCCTCTCACTGCGTGCTGCTCTATCATGCCCCCTTGTCCAAGACGGCCCAGAGCCGGCTCGGGGTGCTGCGGGAGACCAACGACGGCTTTCTCATCGCCCAGCGAGATCTGGAACTGCGCGGCCCGGGGGAACTGCTCGGCACCCGCCAGACCGGTCTGGCCGATCTCAAGATCGCCGATCTGGTGCGGGATCAGCCGCTTATTCCACAGGTGCAAAAAATGGCGCGCTTCCTCATGGATAGGCACCCAAGCCATGTCGAACCCTTGATTCGCCGTTGGCTCGGCCTGCGGGATCACTATTCCAATGCCTGACCTGCGGGATCACGCTGCCAACGCCTGATCACTCAACCAATACAGGAGGAAAGCACTTATGAATTCCTGGCTACGCGGCCTGCTCTACACCTTCGCCTTCCTGCTGCTGTTTGTCTGGGTTGCCCTCGGCCTGTTCGACGCCGAGCGCGCCAAAGGCCCCATCGCCAGCTGGATCAGCCAGCAGACCGGCGTGCCGGTCACCATAGGGCGACTGGTGTTCAACCCGCTGCACCCTTACACCCTGCTGGCGGAACAGGTACGCTACGGCGATGCAGTCTCCCTCGACAAGATCTATCTGGAGATCGAGAGCATCGACTGGCTGAGCCGCGACGTGCGGATCGCCCATCTCGATCTCATTCGCCCCGCCATCAAGCTGCCGCTGCCCAACCAGCTACCTAGCCTGCCGGTGCACTCCCTCACCATCAGCGACAGCACCATAGACCGGCTCAGTCTGGAAAGCCCCGAGCTGACCCTGCGCGGCCTCAATGCCACCCTGAGTGACTGGGAGCTGATCGACCCGAAACGGCAACCACAGGCCAACCTGAGCCTCAATATCGGCCAGCTGGAGACTCCGCAGTTCACCTTCGCCCGTCTCAACCTGCAAGGACGGCTGGAAGGAGAAGTGCTGCGCAGCGACAAGCTGGTGACCAACCTGTTCGACGGTCTGCTGGAGACCGGCATGGTGCTGGACTGGCCCGCTCGCACCCTGCAACTGCACGATCTCAAGGCGCGCGGCATGCGGGTGGAGCTGGGGGATCTGACACAACAAGGCTTCCCGCAGCGCTTCCCGTTGCAAAGCGTGTCGCTGGATCGCGGTCAGCTGGACGGCGTCAGCCTCAACGACATCAATCAGGAGCTCTCCTTCAACAACTTCAGCGGCCAGCTCACCGCCTTCAACTGGCAGGCGGGCAACCAGCCCACCGGCTATCTGAGCGGCACCCTGGGCGACATGGGGCGCGGCCTGTTCCAGCTGGAGGAGATCAAGGGCAAACTCGCCTTCTCGCCCCAACAGATCGACGGCGAACTACAGGGCAAGGCCTATGAAGGGGAGTTCAATGTCGAGCTCTCCCTCGATAGCCAGCAGCAGAAGCTGACCCTGAAAGACGTGGCGCTGAGCGGCATGGATATCAGCCTGCCACAGGGGTGGTGGCAGGATTGGCAGAGCTGGCGCCCGCAGCAGGTGGATATCCGCAAGCTGGCGTTCGACAAGCTCAAGGTGCTCTCCTTCGACGATACCCTGCCCCTGTCGCTGACCGGCTGGCAGCTCTATCTGAGCGATCTCGCCCTGCGCGATAACCAACCCGGCCCGCTGCTCGGTCGCGCCCGCATCGAGAGCAAGTGGTTCGAACTGGTGTGGGATGGCCTCAGCGCCCGCAACGGCGAACTGGATGGCGAACTCACCCCCAGCTCGTGGCAGCTGGGCAAGCTCACCAGCTCGCTGCCGGATGAGGGCACTCTCAGCCTGAGTGGCCAGTGGGGCCGCGAACCGGGCCAGAGCAGCCGCCTGCAGTTGCAGGCGACCAAGCTGGATCTGCAGCAGTGGGGCAAGATATTCCACTCCCCGGTCTCCTTTGCCGGCAAAGCGGACGTGAGCGCCGACCTGCAAGCCGAACACGGCAAAACGGCGGGCGAGTGGCGCCAGACCCTGCAAGGCAGCTTTGCCCTCGATGCCGACGAGCCGTTCTGGGACAAGGTGAAGATAGATCCGCTGCTGGATGAGTGGTTCAAAGGGGCGACCCCGCCCACCCTGACGCCGGATCAGCTGTGGCAGGCGATGCAGGAGGGTGACACCCCCTTCTACCGCATCAAGCTGCAGGGCAAGATCGACAAGGGGCAACTACAAGTCGAGCAGGCTGGCGCCTCCACCATCACTCATCTGCTGGCGCTGCAAGGGGGGATCGATCTGGTCAACGAACAGTGGCAGCTCGATCTGGGGATCCTCAACGGCAATCGCTGCGCCGAGCTGCTCGGCCAGTGGCGCGGGCCGCTGACGGCACCCACACTGGCCTGGAGCTTCCCGCAGAAGCAGGACGCCTGCGGCTGGGAAGTGGGAGTACGCTATCCGCCGCAAGGCAACAGCGCCCCGCTCTGGCGACCGGCTCCCGCAACGAAAGCCCAAAACCAGGCCCAAGTGCAGACCCAAGCCGGGCAGACAAGCGACAGCCAGCAAGGGTAAAAACAGACAAGGCCTCATGATGAGGCCTTGTTGTTTGATGGGGAAGCGACGCGGTTACTGGCCCGGACGACGGGGTGGCTGCACCACGTAGTGACCGCAGAACTCCGCCGCCAGCTTGCTGCCGCTGAACAGCTGGATCTTGAGGCTGAAGGTGGCAGGCTCGCCCCGTTTGAGCGGCTGCAGCACGGCGGGCATCCCCTCGCGGGCCACTCGCGCCTCCGGCTCCTCATCGACCGGGCCATGATATTTGATGGTGCTCTCGGCCAGCACCGGCTCGCCCACCAGCCCCTCCTCTTTAAGTTGCAGCCAGATCAGCCCCCAACCCGCCAGCACGCACTGGCTATAGACACTGCCGGCGAACATGCTGCCATGCACGTTGCAGTTGGCCGCCAGATTGGCCTTGAGGTGGAAAGTCTGACCATCGTAGTGGCTGATGTGCATCCCCATCTTCTCGCTGATGGGTACCCCGCGCGACCAGCGGGTGGTGAGATCCTGACACCACTCCGGGCGGTACTGGATGGTCTGCAGCGGGCTCAGGGATTTTATCATCTGGCGATGGGGAATGCGGCCAAAGGTGACGGGGCCGCCCCCCACTTCGAGAAAACCGCACTTGCGATAGAACTCCACCGCCTCCTGACGGGCATTCATCACCAGCCGTTTCACCTTCTCGCTGCGAGCCAGCTGCTCGAGATCCTCCACCATTTTGGCGCCCAGCCCCTGGCCGCGATATTCGGGACGCAGCGCCATAAAGCGGATCTGCGCCTCGTCACCGCCGATAAAAAGGCGCCCCACTGCGATGGGGGTGCCATCGGGGGCCAGCATCAGTCGGTGAATGGCAACGGTGTCGTATTCGTCCCGCTCGGAACCGACGGGAAGATTGAAGGGCTTACGCAGAAGTTCCCAGCGCAACTGGTAGTAGGCATCCAGCTCGGCTGCTGTCTGAGGGGTGACTACCTGATACATAAAGCGATCCTTGAGTTTGCGCCGACTGGCTGATGGAAAGACTTGCACAGACGTTTCCAGCGCAGCTTGCAGTAAGTACCCAGCTCGGCTGCTGTCTGAGGGGTGACTACCCGGTACATAGTTTCATCCTTGAGTTACACTGGTCGGAAACCATCTTGCCGTGCAAATTCATGGACTTCAATCTGCAAGCGTACCAAGCCGATCACTTGTTGCACCTCAGCGTCAAACCCCAGCGACGCCTCACGGTACAGGAAAATGACCAGCACCGCTGGCTGGAGATAGACGGCGTGGTGCAATCCGCCATGTCGCTCGCCAACCCCGCCACCCTCTGTCTGCCCCATCAGCGGGTCATCGCCTGCCTGCTGCCGGAACAGGCCGGGCAGATCCTCGAACTGGGGTTGGGTGGCGGCGATCTCACCCGCCATCTCTGCCAACGCTGGCCCGATGCTCGCCACGAGTGCGTTGACCTCGACGAAGAGGTGTTGACCGTTTATCAGCAATTTTTCCAGCATCAGGAGAGCGATGAACACGCCGCTCCGGCACTCCATCAGGCCGATGCCCTCGCCTTTCTGGAGCAGAGCGAACAGCAGTACGATCTCATCCTGCTCGATCTCTTCAGTCAGGATGGCAACCCGCTGCTGCTGTTTCAGGAGCAGCTC
Organism: Aeromonas sp.; assembly: GCF_050633025.1. GTDB lineage: Bacteria > Pseudomonadota > Gammaproteobacteria > Enterobacterales > Aeromonadaceae > Aeromonas. The sequence continues at coordinate 33,892 of NZ_JBODRQ010000001.1, read as the reverse complement.
TACCGGGCGCTGGCCCCCCGGCTGAACGGCACTCTGGTCATCAACCTGTTGCCGCGCACCGCGTTGGAGCTAACCCACGCCCTGACACTGATCGAGCAGTGGATTGGCCCCGCTACCCCCTATCCGGTCGCTGGGCTCATCAACGTGATCGTCCACGTCATACCGCGGGATCAGGCATCCTCAGACCTGTAGCCAGAAGGTAACCGGGCCGTCGTTGACCAGCGCCACCTTCATGTCGGCGGCAAAACGCCCGGTTGCGGTCGGGATGCCGCTGGCAGCAGCCTTCGCCACGAAGTCGTCATAGAGGCGTTCGGCCTCGCTCGGGTGGGCACCGCAGGAGAAGCTGGGTCGCATCCCGCTCTTGGTATCGGCCGCCAGGGTAAACTGGGAGACCACCAGCAGACTGCCACCGATCTGGCCGACATTCAGGTTCATCTTGCCATTCTCGTCACTGAAGACCCGATAGCTGCTCACCTTGTGCAGCAGTTTGTCGGCCTTGGCCTCGTCATCCCCCTGCTCCACCCCGAGCAGCACCAGCAGCCCCTGACCGATGGCGCCGGTCACCTCCCCCTCGACGGTCACGCTGGCCTCGGAGACCCGCTGAATCAGTGCAATCACATCCCTCTCCTCTCAAAACAGAACGACCGCCCCGGCTCGATTGCAGGGGCGGTCGTCGATGCTACCAATAAACCGGTGGCCAAGGCGATGGCTTAGCCAAGCTCCTCGCTCGCCGGCTTCTCGTACTCGCCGAGGCAGGCGGTAGTCTCCGCGCCGAGCAGCACCACCAGCCAGCTGAGGTAAACCCAGACAAACAGGATCGGGATGGTGGCCAGCGCGCCGTAGATGGCCTGATAGGAGGGGAAGCTGGTGATGTAGATGGCAAAGCCGCGCTTGGCCAGCTCGAACAGGGTCGCCGCTACCAGCGCACCGATAAAGGCGTGAGCCAGCCGCACCTTGCAGTTAGGCACCACGGTATAGACCAGCAGGAAGGTAAGCACCGAGAAGAGGAACGGCAAACCGCGCAACAGCAGATAACCGATACCGAACAGGCTCTCGGCGCCAAACAGCCGCAGCGAGAAGATGTAGGAGGAGATGGCGATACTGGCCCCGATAAGCACGGGCCCCAGGGTCAGGATCATCCAGTACATGGCAAACGCCTGCGCCAGCGGGCGACTCTGGGTCGAACGCCAGATGTAGTTGAGGTTCTTGTCGATGGCGGAGATCAGCATCAGCGCCACCACCACCAGCGCCCCAATCCCCACTGCCGTGGTGTTGGTGGCATTGGCGACGAAGCCGTCGATGTACTCCTTGAGCATCTCGCCCGCGGTCGGCACGAAGTTGTGGTAGACGAACTGCTCCATCGCCTGCTTGAGGCTCTGGAACACCGGGAAGGCGGACATCATGCCAAAGACCACGGCGATCATCGGCACCAGCGAAAGCAGGGTGACATAGGCCAGATAACCGGCGGTAACCGTCAATCTGTCCTGCTGGAAACGGCCCCAGACAAACTGGGCAAAGTGGCGACCATCATGGCGCAAGAAGGAGAGTGCGTGGGCCAAACGGCCGCTGACAGGCTGCTGCATCTTGATTCTCGTTAGCGTCATAGTGGCAATATTGTGTCAGAGGAGAGCGCTGTTTGACCACCTTTGAACCCGATTTGCCTCCATATGCCCCAACCTGTTACCCAGCTGGCGTCTCTGGCTGTCGTCAGAAGCAGAGATAAAAACGGCCCCGCTATGGGGCCGTTTGCAACGCCGGATTACAGCATGTAGTCCACGGGCAGCTCGATGCGGGCGACGCCAGAGGCCACTGCCGCCAGCACCAGATCGTGGGTAGTTTCGGCAGACTTGGTCAGGGCGATGGCCATTTTGCCCGGTACGGGCTGGGCGGAAAATGGAGCAAAAAAGGGCGACAAGTTGGCCTTGCCGCCCTTTCGGTCAGTGCTGTAGAGCTGACTCAGTTGCCCAGATAGACCGGCAACAGATTTGCCATCGACAGGAAGTGGAACAGCGCGGTCGCCAACCCGAACAGGATCAGCAGCCAGGCCATCAGCTTGCCGCCTGGGGTAACGAAGTGGGGTGTCACCTCGCCCCGCTCGGCCCGCGCCCGAGTGCGCAACACCAGCAGAGCCGGGATGATGCAAGTCCAGATGGTGGCGGCGGCACCGGCATAGCCGATGGCCAGCAGGAAGCCGAACGGGAAGAGCAGGGAGAGCAGCAGCGGCGGCAGGAAGGTGACCGCCCAGGTCTTGCTGCGACCGACGCGGCTGTTGTCGAACTTGAACAGATCAGCCAGATAGTCGAACACCCCGAGCCCCACCCCGATAAAGGAGGAGAGGATGGCCGCCATGGAGAAGCCGTTGATGGCGCTGGCCACCTTCTCCGATTCGATCACCCCTGAAAGCGCGGAGAGCAGCACACTCACGTCCCCCCCCTTGGCAATCACGGGGGCAAAATCCTGACGGGGCAGGTTGCCGAAGATCCCCAGCAGCCAGAGCACGTAGAGCGCCAGCGCGATCAGGGTTCCCCCCAGAATGGCCCATCTGGCCTGCTGCTCGTTCTGGTAATAGGCACGCAGGGAGGCAACAGAGTGGTGATAGCCAAACGAGGTGAGCGCCACCGGCAGCATCGCCATGGCATAGGGGGCGTAGCGACTCTCGCTGCCCGCCAGATCGAGCAGGGTCGGCAGCTTGATACTGCCGAGCAGACCGGCCACACCGAGGGCGAAACTGAGGATCATGAAGGCGATCAGCACCACAGAGATGCGGTCAACGGCGCGGGTCGAGTTCCACACCACCGCAGAGAAGAGCGCCACAAACAGCACGGATGCAAGCTTGCTGTCGATCCCCAGAATCCCCTGCAGGATGGCACCGGAGGAGGTGATATAGGCGTAGAGCAGAATGCCGCCAACAAAGTAGACCGAAAGGTTGTTGAGGAGATTGAGCTTCTCTCCCAGCAGCTCGCGAGTCACGGTATTGAAGGAGACCCGCATGTCGTGGTGCTGGAAGGATTCCAGCAGCATCCAGCCGGAGAGGGTCATCATCACCATGGTGACGGTCAGCGCCAGCACCGACCAGAGGGTCCAGGCCCCCGCCCCCGAACTCGGCAGACCGAGCATGCCAGCTCCCACGCAGACGCTGGCAATGATGCAGGCGCCCCCCAAAATTGACGGTTTTTTCTTCATAATCCCTTCTTTTTCTGACTGATTATCTATCCGCGGTAAACAAGACCGCGGCATGATGCCAGCCTTTGCCATGAGACGCCTACCACTATCTGCCATAACCGGGCATGGCCGCCGCATAAAAAGTGCCCCGAACGGGGCACTCTATCAGCGGGAATGATGTGAAGAGGGTTTAATCCATCACCGGGATACCTGCCCTCGCTTCGGCCTGACGGGCGATGGCCTCGGTCATCCCCTGAAAAATAAAGAGGTGGAACGGCAGCATGGCGAGCCAGTAGGCCAGCCCCCAGGCGCCCTGCGGGTGCCAGTGAGCGGTGACCCGGATGCGGGTCAACCCGGACTCCTCCGGCAGGATGTTAAACTCCAGCCGCCCGACACCCGGGGCCTTCATGTTGAACAAGAGATCGAGCCTGCGCCCCTCATCCACCCCGAGGATCTGCCAGGAGTCGAGCATATCCCCCTTAACGAAGCGGTCGGGATTGGTACGGCCACGGGTGCGGGCCGGGCCGCCGATCAGGTGATCCATCCATTCGCGCACCACCCACAGCTGGTTCATGTAGAAGTAGCGCTGCTCACCCCCCAGCTGCTGCAACACCTGCCACACCACCTCGGGAGAGGCGAGGCAGATGGCCTCGCCGCTGGCGGTACGGTCATAGAAACCATATTCGGGATGGCGCCAGCGCAGGCCAAGCGGCGTCTCCTGCCCCTGCTGTTCGGCACCCAGCGTCTGCTCCAGCGCCAGACTCTCCGCCAGCGCCTCGTCGAAGCTGAGCAGGGTCTGCGGCAGCAAGGCGCGCAGCGGGCCATCGTCGGCCGGAATATCGTGCTTGAGGCCACCCACCAGCGCCTTGGCCACCGGCTGCGGTACCGAGGTGACGAACTGCAGCCACCAGGCGGAGAGGCGCGGACTCAGAAACGGGATGGGAATGATGGGGCAGCGCTTGCCGATATGGGCGGCGAACTTCTGCAACTGCTGTTGATAGCTGAGCAGCTCGGGGCCGACCGCGTTGAAGATGCGGCCATCCACCTCGTCGGCCTCTACCAGCCCGCCCAGATAGTGCAGCAGGTTGGACAGCGCAATCGGCGGCGTGCGCGAGCGCACCCATTTCGGTGTCACCATCAGCGGCAGGTTGAATACCAGATCCCGCATCACCTCGAACGCCGCCGAACCGGGCCCGATGATGATGCCGGCACGCAGTTCCACCGTCGGCACGCCGGAGTCACGAAACAACTCGCCACAGTAGCGGCGGGAGTTGAGATGGCGGCTGTTGCACTGCTCTGGCTGGATCGCCCCGAGATAGATGATGCGACGCACCCCGGCAGCGCGGGCGGCGGCAGCAAAGTTCTTCACCCCCTGCTGCTCCAACCGGTGAAAGTCTGCCCCTGCCCCCATGGCATGCACCAGATAGAAGACAGTATCTATGCCCGCCAGCGCAGGCAGCAGGGTGATGGGCTTGAGGCTGTCGGCGAGGCGAAACTCGACTCCCTCAGGCAAGCGGCAGGGACGGCGCGCCCCGGCAATCACCTTGTAGCCCAGGGTTTGCAGGTGGGGCACCAGATAGGAGCCTATATAGCCCGCCGCCCCCATCACCAGACAGTTTCTCATCCTATCTCCCCTTTCCATTGTCGTCCCGGCCACCGGGCTGGCAACCTGAATGCCCATCATCCAGCCTCACCGTCACTTTGCAACATGGAACTAACAATTCTTCCTGTTAGTCCGATTTGGTGTTAATCCCGGTTTATTTATCGGTCGATAACTGACCAGATGTATAGCGCCGAGGGCGAAGATATGCGCATCGATCACTACGACCTCCAGGGGGAGGTGCAATACCGGCAACAACAGGCCCAGAGCCGCAAGGTGCGTAACCTTGGGCCCGTGCCACCCGTCGTCAATCCACCGGAAGGCAACAACACGGCCGCGGCCGGCGAACGCAGCAGCACCCTGACCCTCACCAGCGCCCTGACGCTGCAAACCGCGAGGCAATCCACCGCCAGTCAGCAAGCTTCAACGCCTCCCACACCGCCCGCAGCGGACGTCGGCAAAGAGCAGGATGGCATTCCCGACGATGGGCTGGATAACCGCCAGCGGCTGATCAAGCTGATGATCGAGGCGATGCTGGGCCACGAAATCGAGCTGCCCAAGCCGATCAACTCCTCCGAAGAGGGGGGCGAAGGGGTGACCCAAGGAGAAGCCGCAGCTCAGGCCGCCGAGCCGGATCAACTGGTGGAGGTGACAGATACCCTGCTGCAACAGGAGCAGCTCAACGTGGTGGCATCGGCCAGCGTAGCGACTCGGGATGGTCAGACTATTCAGCTCGATCTCGGCTTTGTGCTCGACTGGCGCCAGCTGGAGGTGAGCCAGCGGCGCACCACCCTCAATGCCCTCAAGGATCCGCTGGTGCTCAGTCTGGATGGCAAGATTGCCGATCTGACCGAGGCACGGGTCACTTTCGATATTGATCAGGATGGCAAAGAGGATAGCCTGCCGGGTCTGCGGGAAGGCAGCGGCTTTGTGGCGCTGGATCGCAATGGCAACGGCACCATAGACGATGGGGGCGAGCTGTTTGGTGCTCGCTCCGGCAATGGCTTCGGCGAGCTGGCAACCCTGGATGAGGATGGCAACGGTGTGCTGGACGAGGGGGATAGCCAGTTTTCAGCCCTGCAGTTCTGGCATCCCGAGCACGCCCCCATCGCGCTGGTCGAACTGGGGATCGGCGCCATCCTGCTACGCCCCCTCGACACCCCCTTCAACCATCTGGGGGAGAGCGGCAATCAGGGGGTGCTGCGCCAATCCGGCCTCTATCTCACCGAACAGGGTAAAGGAGGCTGGGTGCAGCAGATCGATCTGCGGGTCTGAGCCTTGAAATGAAATCACCCATCGGTCGCTGACGATAACTGTCAGCGACCGGCTCCGGTGCCGCCATCAACTCAGCTCGGTGGGGTCGATATCCAGACTCCAGCGCACCCTTTTGGTCTCGGGCCAGCCTTCCAGCTCCTTAACCGCCCAGTCCAGCAGCTGGGCCAGCGGTGCCCGATTCGGCCCCTGCACCAGCAACTGCATCCGGAACTTGCCCGCCTTGCGCTCCATAAAACCGCTGATGGGCCCCAGCACCTGAACGTGGGGATAGCGGGCGCTGCGCAGGGTATCGGCGAGGCGAGAGAGGAACAGTTGCACCTCGTCACGGCCGTTGGCCTCGGCCCGAAACAGCCCCTGATAGCTGAACGGCGGCAACCCCAGCAGGCGGCGCTCTTTCAACGCCGTATCGGCGAAGTGGCCGTAACCGTTCTGGGTCAGATCCTGCAGCAGGGCGTGCTCCGGATGGTGGCTCTGCAGCACTACCAACCCGGGTTTGCTGGCGCGACCGGCGCGGCCCGCCACCTGGGTGTAGAGCTGGGCCAGCTTCTCGGCGGCGCGAAAATCGGCGCTGAACAGAGCGCCATCCACATCCAGCAGACCCACTAGCGTCACATCCGGGAAGTGGTGGCCCTTGGCCAGCATCTGGGTGCCGATCAGGATCTTGTACTTGCCCGCCTTGATGTCGCCGAGATGGGTCTCCAGCTCCCCCTTGCGGCGGGTGCTGTCCCGATCGATGCGCACTACCGGATATTGCGGGAACACCGTAGTGAGCAGCTGCTCCAGCTGCTCGGTGCCCACTCCCGATCCGATCAGCTCGTTGCTGCCACACTCGGGGCAGTGGTGGGGCAACGGGCGCACGCTGTCACAGTGGTGGCAGTGCAGCCGTCGTCCGGCCTGATGCCAGGTGTACCAGGCATCGCAGCGCTCGCAGGCAGCGCTCCAGCCGCACTGGTGGCAAATAAGAGCCGGGGCATAGCCACGGCGGTTGAGAAACAGCATCACCTGGTTGCCCGCCGCCAGATGCTCCGCCATCAACTGCTCCAGCTGAGGGGAGAGCCCGGCCTGCAACCGCACGTTCTTGATATCCAGGATCACCTGACGGGCGGTCTGGGCATTGCCGGCGCGGCGAGTCAGGGTGAGATGGTGATACTTGCCGGTGCGGGCGTTGTGCAATGTCTCCAGCGATGGGGTAGCCGAACCAAGCAGGATCGGAATACCGGCACGATGGGCCCGCATCACCGCCAGATCCCGCGCGTGGTAGCGAAAACCGTCCTGCTGCTTGAAGGAGCCGTCGTGCTCTTCGTCGATGATGATGATGCCGAGGTTGTGAAACGGGGTGAACACCGCGGAGCGGGTGCCGATCAGGATGGCGGCGCCGCCGTCGCGGCAGGCGAGCCAGGCGTCGAGCCGTTCCCGATCGTTCATGGCGGAGTTCATCGCTACCACCGGCACGTTGAAGCGGCGTCGGAAGCGGTTGATGGTCTGCGGGGTGAGGCCGATCTCGGGCACCATCACCAGCGCCTGTTTGCCCGCCTTGAGCAGAGGCTCGAGGATGCTCAGGTAAACCTCGGTCTTGCCGGAACCTGTGATGCCGTCCAGCAGGAAGGCGCCGAACTTGTCGCTCTGGCTGGTAACGGCAGAGACGGCCAGCGCCTGCTCGCCGTTGAGACGCAGCCCCTCCCCCGGCTCAAAGCGGGCAGCCCAGTCGCCATCGTGGCTCGGCTCCAGGATGCGCTTCTCCAGCAGCCCCTTCTTCTCCAGCGCGGTGAGAGCTGCGCTCTGGATCTCCTCCTGCTTGAGAGCGGAAGGTGTCTGTGGCCCCTTGCGCAGCAAGGCGAGCGCTTGCTGCTGCTTGGCCGCCCGCTTGAGCTCGTTAAGGTCGATGGCCATGCCAGCCTCGGTGGCAAACCAGAACTCCAGTTCACGATAAGCGGCAGGCTCCCCCTTGCGCACCAGCACCGGCAGGGCATGGGGCAGCACCTCCCCCAGCGGATGCTGGTAGTAGCTGGCGCTCCAGTTCATCAGCGCCAGAATGTCGGGCCCCAGCACAGGGGCGCTATCCAGCACCCGCTTGATGGGTTTGAGCTTGTTGCGCGGCACCTGACTGTCGGCCGGGTGTTCCACCACCAGCCCGACCAATGTCTGCGGGCCGAAAGGGATCTCGACCCGACAACCGGGAGCAGGTAACGGCAGGGGGGAGAGATAGTCGAAATGACGGCGTAGTGGCACCGGTACAGCCACACGAACCAGATCCAGCGTTTGGGAAGAATTCACCAGAGGTTGCCTATTTTTTCTGCGAAGCCACTTGCCTGATCTCAGGCATTTCCTATATTATTCGCAGCCTTTGAAACTGTGTTCAACAATCGTGTGGTGTCCGACAAGAGATCGGATGGCGACACGGCCTATTACTTTGAGGTTGTCCATGAAAGCTGGTATCCATCCTGACTACGTAGCCATCACCGCCAAGTGCTCTTGCGGTAACGTCATCAACACTTTCTCTACCATCGGTAAAGATCTGAACCTGGACGTGTGCTCCGAGTGCCACCCGTTCTACACCGGCAAGCAGAAAGAAGTTTCTAGCGGCGGCCGCGTAGACAAGTTCAACAAGCGTTTCGGTGCGATGACCACCAAGAAGTAATTTTACTTCTGAAGAATTCTGAAAAAGGCGCCCAATGGGCGCTTTTTTTATGGCTTTTTTCTTCCTTCAGCTGCCCGCAACCAGCCGTACTGATCCTACTGGCCAACCCCCCTGGCACGACGCAAATAGACATACCCCTCACCCGGGCTACCCCAGCGCGGGCTCCCTGCGTTGTCATAGGCGCGATCCAGCAATCTGACGCTATCGGGGCCAATCCAGATATGCTGCACCAGCGTCGTGGCACCGCCAAAATCGGTGGAGCAATGGCCCACCCGGGTATGACCGGCATATTCGCCGGAGGGGGTGCGGGTCAGCCAGATCTCGCAACCGTGGCGCAAGGAGAGCTGCTGCGGGGTCAGACTGTCGAGCAGGGCGGGATCATGCCAGGCACCGGCAAAATCGGTAGCCCGAGGCATGGTCAGTTCGGCCATCAGGATCCGCCCGTCAGGGGCGGGTGAGAAGCGATAAATGCGCTGACGAAAGGGGCGAATAGAGCGCATGCTCAGATACTGCTCGGCATAGACCCAGCGATAGCCCTGATAGCCGGGCCAGATCTCCATCAGGCGCAGCTCGGCACTAGTAAAGCGGCTGTCGTAACTGGCCTGCTCCCGGCTCGTAAAGGCCCCATTGAACCAGCTGAGTAGCGGCTCCATACCGGGCTTGAGTGGGGTAGCCTGAGGTGCCGGCCCTGCCAACACCAGACAGGAACAGAGCAGCCCGAATACGGCCACCAGCAACTTTGCCATCGAATCCTTCCGAATCATCATAGTGGCGGCGATTATATGAGCGAATTACCCCAATAACAGCCATTACGATCAAATCATTGCCACTCTGGTGCAAAAACCTCACAAGGATGCCAGTCCGCTCACTAAACCCTACAGTTGGCATCGCCTTGCTGAGTAGCTTGGCCTATTGGCAAATGCCATGTCCTTGCGGAGCATGACCCCTTTCTCGGCAGGCCGCTCAATAGTGGCATGGCAACGGCAACCTGAACGCTATTGAAGATCCACTTGCAACAGATCAGCCCAATGAGCCTCTCACCTGTACGGATGAGCTGCATCGAGCCGATGTAGAAAACGTTATCCCTGTGACTGTTCAAGGAATATTCATTGAAATGCCGGTCTCACTCCTTATACTGGATCCACCTGTTTCCAGCCGTGGATGTGACACTATGGAATACAACACTTCAGAACTGTGCGACATCTATCAGGACATGGTGGATGTACTTGAACCCATGCTCTGCTCCTTCGGCGGCCGTGCCTCTTTCGGCGGCGTCATCACCACCGTCAAATGCTTCGAATCAAATGGCCTTATCCGTGAACTCGTCAAAGAGAACGGACTGGGACGCGTCTTGCTGATCGATGGCGGTGGCTCCATGCGCCGCGCCCTGATCGACAGCGACATCGCCACAACCGCAGCAGAGAACGAGTGGGAAGGGATTGTCTGCTACGGCTGCGTCCGCGAAGTCGATATTCTGGAAGATCTGGATATCGGCATTCAGGCACTGGCAGCCATTCCGGTCGGGGCCGACAGCAAGGATGTAGGGGAGACCGATCTGCCGGTCAACTTCGGTGGGGTGACTTTCCTGCCTGACGACCACCTCTACGCCGATACCACAGGGGTGATCCTCTCCCCCGAGGCACTCGATATCGAGTAAGCCACAGACAGAGTGACGACGGGAGCCAAGGCTCCCGTTTTTTATGCCTGTAACTTGCTGAAAAATGACAAAAAAAGAGGGCCAGATAAACTGGCCCTTAACTGGAAGCAATGTGAGCAATGTCGTGCCTTCACAAGAAGTCCATCACGTTGGAACGAATGAAGTCTTTCCCGGAAAACAAGTTAACAATAATCATTCTCATTTAACTAGGCAAGCGCTATTTGCAGAAAGTGCAAAAAATTGACCACCGCGAAGGGTGGTCAATATGGTCAGGCTTGCCGGGTGGCCGTTGGCAGGCTGGATAATCCGGCCTCGCCCACCAGCTTGCGGCTGAGGTAGCGCAGCAAGACACCGTAGAGCGGCACGAACAGACCAAGGCTTATCAGCAACTTGAATACGTAATCGACGGTTGCGATCTCGACCCAGTGATCTGCCATGAAAGGATCTGTAGTGCGCCAGAAGGCCACACTGAAGAAAGCGATGGTATCGACCAGATTACCGAACAGGGTGGAGGCCGCAGGTGCAATCCACCACTGCTTGAGCAGACGCAGCCGGTTGAACACCACCACATCCATGAACTGCCCTACCAGATAGGCCATAAAGCTGGCCAGCGCGATACGCGCTACGAACAGGTTGAACTCGGCCAGATGACCAACGCCCTGGAAGCTCCCTTCAAAGAAGAGTACGGAGAGCGCATAGGAGACCGCCAGTGCTGGCAGCATCACGGTCTGGATAATCTTGCGCGCCAGACCGGCACCGAAGATCCGCACCGTCAGGTCAGTGGCGAGGAAGATAAACGGGAAGCTGAACGCACCCCAGGTGGTGTGGAAGCCAAACACGGTGATCGGCAGCTGCACCAGATAGTTGCTGCTGGCAATGATCAGGATGTGGAACAACGACAGGCGAACGAGCGCCGTTTGGTACTGCGCAGGGGTCAGATTCATCTTGTGACCTTTTTGGTTAATGGGGTTAGGGAACCCATATCGCCACCATTGGCGATAATCGAGGGGCAGGATTATACGCCCCAAAACCGATAGTTCAATCTTTATGCGATTACGCTCGCCCAAGTTGGCCAGACAAAGAGAATGCCTTGTGGGCGATAGTCACGCCTTGTGCTGTCTGGCGAGCCAGAGCAGCGCCTCCCGATCCGCCGGGCGCACCGCCTCCAGCCAGCAGCCGCTGTAGTGCTCAAACTCCAGTCTGAACTGGCTCCCTTCAAACTCCAGCAACCAGCTATGGCGGTCGGCCCCCGCATCCTGCTCTAGCGGCTGCAGCTCCCAATCTCGTAGCAAGGCCTGCGCCAACAGCGGAAACGTGTCCCACTCGAGCGCCGGACAATCCAGCGTCACTATGCCAGCTTCGCTATCTACCTGTTTGATTTGCCAACTCATCCCCTGTCTCTCAGCTACTGCAGGAGAGCTCACCACCGCAATACCATGCCGGAGTCGGAGTGGCGAGATCCTCATATTCGGGTTGTTCATCATAGGGGCGCTGCAAGGCGGCGAACAGCCGCTCGAACGGCTGCATATCCCCTGCGTCGGCGGCGTCTATCACCTGCTGGGCCAGCGCATTGCGCAGCACATACTTGGGGTTGATGGCATCCATCTGCGCCTTGCGCACGGCATCCTCGCTTCCTTCGCGCATTAGCCGCGCCCGATAGCGTTCCAGCCACGCCTGCCAAACACCTGGTTCAGACAACAGGGCCAGCAGAGGCGCAGGCCACGCCCCCTCTTGCGTTACCTCACCGAGACGACGAAGGAACAGGTGGTAATCCACCTTGTGGGCCGCCAGCAACCGGAACAGCTCGCGGAACAGCGCCGGGTCATCCTCCTCCCACACTGCCAGCCCGAGTTTGGCCCGCATCAACTCGGAGTAGTGCAGCATCAGCTGTTGCTCATACTGGGCCAACGCTGCAGCCAGCGCATCACCGTCTACATGGCCAGCCAGCGCCTGCGCCAGCTTCTGCAGATTCCAGTAACCGACCGCAGGCTGCTGATCCAGTGCGTAACGACCCGCCGGATCCGAGTGATTGCAGACAAAATCGGGCACGTAGGCATCGATAAAGCCGTAGGGGCCGTAATCCAGCGTCAGGCCGAGCAGCGACATGTTGTCGGTGTTCATCACCCCGTGACAGAAGCCCGCAGCCTGCCATTTGGCAATCAGCCGCGCGGTGCGGCGCACTACCTCGGCAAACAGTTCGGCACCACTCTCCAGTTCGGGGAAGTGGTGGCGCAGCAGATAGTCGATGAGCGGCAGGATCTTCTCCCCCTGCCCGCTCCAGGCGAAATACTCGATATGACCGAAGCGCAGATGGCTGGGGGCGGTGCGCAGCACAGTTGCCCCGGTCTCCACCTGCTCGCGATAAACGGGCTCCTGGCTGCCCACCAGCACCAGCGCCCGGGTAGTCGGTATGCCGAGGGCATGGAGCGCTTCGGAGGCGAGATATTCGCGAATGCTCGAACGCAATACAGCGCGGCCGTCGCCAAAGCGGGAAAACGGCGTCTTTCCTGCCCCCTTCAGGTGGAGATCCCAGCGCTGGCCATCCGGCGCCAGCTGCTCACCCAGCAGCTGCGCGCGACCATCCCCAAGCCGGGGGCTATAACCCCCGAACTGATGGCCAGCATAGACCTGCGCTACCGGTTGCATACCTGGCAGCACTTTTCCCTCGCCACAACAGGCGATCCAGTCAGCCTCGCTGACGCCTCCCAATCCCAGCTCATCCAGCAAAGCCCGGTTGAGATGAAGCAACCGGGGCTGCTGCAGCGGCTGGGGAGCCACTGGTTCACAGGCCCAGGGCAACTCGGTCGCAAAAGTGTTGATCAGCTTCATAGTTGTGCCATTCATCCCTGCGTATGCTCGTGTCACTCTTTATACTGCCGTCAGCCATGCTTGCGCTAACTGGCGACCATCATTTTTCAATTCAAGGAGAAGAAGATGCAAAAATGGGTATATGCCCTGCCCTTGCTGGCACTGGCGTGGGGCCATCAGGCCAAGGCTGCCGATATAGAAGCCGGCAAAGCCAAGGCAGCGGTCTGTGCCGCCTGTCACGGGGTGGAAGGCAAGGCGATGATCCCCAACTATCCCCATCTGGCGGGTCAGAATACCGCCTATCTGGTGAAACAGTTGAAAGCGTTCAAGGATGGCACTCGCAAAGAGCCCTTGATGGTTCCCTTTATGGCGCCGCTCACCGATGCAGATATGGAGAATCTGGCGGCCTATTACGCCAGCCTCAAGTAATCTGCTGCGCCCGACTGTCGGGCGCTTCCCCGTTGGCGAAGCATCCATTCGGCCGTGCTTCGCCAAGCTTTCTTACCGTCGGCAATAGTCGATGATCAGGTCCATAAAGGCTTCACCGAAACGCTCGAGCTTGCGATGACCGACGCCGTTGACCGCCAGCATTTCCTCCTCGGTCATCGGCATCAGCTGTGCCATCTCCACCAGAGTGGCATCGTTGAACACCACGTAGGGCGGCACCTCTTCATCTTCGGCAATCTGCTTGCGCAGGCCACGCAGCTCCTTGAATAACCGCTTGTCATAGTTGGCATTGTCGAGCAGACCGTTGCGCTTCTCCTTGCGGCTGGAGATAGGCTGCAGGCGGGGCACCGCCAGCTCCAGCTTCACCTCGCCACGCAGCACAGGGCGGGCCGCTTCGGTCAGCTGCAACACCAGATTGCGAGTGATGTTCTGGGTCAGCAGCCCCTTGTGGATCAGCTGGCGGATCACGCTCATCCAGTATTCGTGGCTCTGATCCTTGCCGATGCCGTAGGTCGAGAGCTTGTCGTGGCCGTGATCCTTGATGCGCTGGTTCAGCGAGCCGCGCAGCACCTCCACCACATAACCCACCCCGAAATTCTGTCCCACCCGCCAGACGCAGGAGAGCGCCTTCTGGGCATCTTCAGTGCCGTCATAGCTCTTGGGCGGATCGAGACAGATATCGCAGTTGCCGCATGGCTTGTCGTTGTACTCGCCGAAGTAGTTGAGCAGCACCTGACGGCGGCAGGTTTGTGCCTCGGCAAACGCCGCCATCACGTTGAGCTTGTACTGCTCCACCTGCAGCTGCTGGGGATTCTCGATGTTGTCGAGCAGGCGGCGCACCCGGCCGATATCGGCGGGATCGTAGAGCAGCAGCGCCTCGGCGGGGGTGCCATCGCGCCCGGCGCGGCCGGTCTCCTGATAGTAGGATTCGATGTTCTTCGGGATGTCGTAGTGCACCACGAAGCGCACATTGGGCTTGTCGATACCCATCCCGAACGCCACCGTCGCCACCACTATCTCGATGTCATCCTTGAGGAAGGCATCCTGGGTCTGCTGGCGCTGCTCGAGCGGCAGCCCCGCATGATAGGGAGCGGCCTTGCAGCCGTGGCGGGAGAGGCGCTCGGCCACCTCCTCCACCCGATTGCGGCTGGAGCAGTAGACGATGCCGCTGTTGCCCTTCTGGCTCTGCACGTAACGCAGCAGCTGCTCGGCCGCCTTGAACTTCTCCACCAGGCTGTAGCGGATATTGGGGCGATCGAAGCTGGCGGTGTGGATGAAGGGATCGTTGAGCTCCAAACGGTGCAGCATGTCGCTGCGGGTCGCCTCGTCGGCGGTGGCTGTTAGCGCCACCACCGGCACCTGCGGGAACCACTGTTTTAGCCGCCCCAGCGCCGCATACTCAGGCCGGAAATCGTGGCCCCACTGGGAGACGCAGTGCGCCTCATCGATGGCAAACAGCCCGAGCGGCAGTTCGGCCAGCCGATCCATAAACTCGTGCTGCAGCAAGCGCTCGGGGGAGACATAGACAAGCTTGATCTCGCCGCGGCGCATGGCGGCGAAGTTCTGAATCATCTCCTCTCGACTGAGGGCCGAGTTGATATAGACCGCCGCCACGCCGTTGGCGCGCAGGCTGTCGACCTGATCCTTCATCAGCGAAATAAGGGGAGAGACCACCACGCCGAGCCCGGGCCGCAGCAGCGCCGGGATCTGGTAGCAAAGCGACTTACCGCCGCCGGTGGGTTTGAGCACCAGCGCATCGCGCCCTGCGACGATCTGCTCGATGATCTCGAGCTGACCCGACCGAAACTGCTGATAGCCGAAGACCGCCTGCAGCAGGGCAAGCGGACTCTCTGACTGAGGATCTGGCAGGGTTTCGGCAATCGCGGTCATGGGCTCTCCTTTGGGGTCGCCATTCTAAAGCACCCGCCGCCCACAATAAACCTGCCATTGCGACTGTTAAGGAACTGTTGCAGACTGGCTGGAGTTTTTACTCAGCTTTGATGACAAGGATTGGGATCAGAGAATGAAACAGATGCTCAAGAAGATGGCGCTCAGTGGCATTGCCAACCTGTTTGCCGAGAAGATGCCCTTCAACAAGCTGATCGGCATGCAGGTGACCCACTACGACTTCGACAAGGTGGAACTGCGCATCAAGATGGACGACAAGCTGATCGGCAACCCTTTCCACAACATCCTGCATGGCGGCGTCACCGCCACGCTGCTGGATGTAGCGGGCGGCATGATCGTCGCCGCCTCCTGCATCGACGAGCTGGAGGAGTTCTCCCCCAGCTATCTCAAGGAGCGCTTCGCCCGCCTCGGCACCATAGATCTGCGGGTGGATTACCTGCGCCCGGGGCGCGGCAACGAGTTTATTGCCACCGCCCACATCATCCGGGCGGGTAGCAAGGTCGCGGTCGCCCGGATGGAACTGCACAACGAAGAGGGCACCCACATCGCCTTCGGCACCGGTACCTATCTGGTGGGTTGAACCAAGTTAGTGCATAAAAACCACGCGGCTAATCCACTTTTAATCATTAGATTCCTTACCCCCTCTGGTTAAAGCAGGTCCATACTGATAATCGGGATTGTATGCAGAGGGAGGATTGCAGACGATGAGTGCGAAACTGGCCATCAAACCATCCAGAGCCTTGTTGACACAGATCGAGTCCATGCTCGATGAGGTACAGACACCCGAGTGTCGCCACTGGTTGGAACAGGAGCTTGAGGGATATTCTCTCTCCTCACCCCTGCCTTGGTATCGCATCATTCCCTGTCGGCAACGCGGTCACTTTCTGGATCTGAAAACGGGAAAATATTTGACCTGTCACATCAACAGTCAAACGCTATGCCAACGCGATCTGGCCCAAATTCAGTTCATTTATGCCCGTGAGCCCGCCGCCCACTATTTGCTGCAACGCAATTCCGGTATTGAGCCCTGGCCAGAACAGCTGCTGGAAGATTATCAGGAGCAGCTGATCCCCGGCCAACTATGCCTGCAAGCCTGGCATGAGCCCGTGATTTCGTTACGTGCACAACTGATGGAGGGAATCGAACATTTTATTTGTGAGTACCCCAAGCACGCGGCCTTGCAGCCCCAACACAGTTTCAAGGCTTTGCGGCATCAGCACTGGCATATCTGAACAAGCGCCTGGCGCGCAAGGAGGGCACCATAGACAAGACCCATAGCGAGATTGCCACAATCTAGAGTGCCGGAGTCAGGATCAGACTCCACCGATGGGCCACCGAGCGGTGGCCCTTTTAATGTCCACAGCTACTGCTGTATTGCCAAGCAGATAGCCAAAGTGTGGTGCCCCACACCTCATGAATCCCGCAGGCCTGCTTGTCACGCTCTACAGCACATCACGCCAGACCCCATCGGACTCGATCAACCTAACAAGAGCTTGCGCACTAAATCCGTCGGCATACAGTGTCTCTTCCTCATTCCCAACCTCAGCCTCGTCCATCTCTTCAAACTCCCGCAGATAATGCGATTCATCGCGCAAAGCTATCTCCATGATCTCGCGGGAGACGACGTGGAACCCATCGACAACCTCACCATCAAATTCAATCGACGTATCCACAACCCAGGCATGCAGGGCTGGCAGAGGATTAACATCACTCAGCAATAGAGCTGAACGCAACCCTTGGTCATTTTGCAGGGCTTGAAGCACAACCGGTTGCTTGCGCTTTAACTGTCTTGCCGCCTTGCGCAGGGTATTGGTTCGATGCAACCAGACTTCATGACGAGTTGAACGAATGAAGCCAGACTTGACCTCCAGTAGCAACACGACCCCATCCAGGTGACAGATCAGGTCCACTTCACCCGCATCACGCTCATCACTCAATGGCGGTTGGTAACCCACGACAACGCGGAACCCCCTCTGCCTTAGCGCTTCGGCAAGGGTATATTCAATACGCTCCGTTTCGCTGCGCAAAGCTGGCCTGCGTTGTTCAACACGACGCAGGTTATTCACCGCAGCGGTCAGATTGTTCTGTTGACCGACAACCCAGGGGAACTGAAAACTGTAGCGGCCAATCTTGTAGAACGGTCGCTCGTACAGCCGTGGTGACGGCATATTTGGTACTTGCCTCATCTGCGCGGATAGAGCCTGCAGATCACTGGTCCAGAACTTCAGGATGGCCTCGGCCGCCTCGGGGTCGCCCTTGGGATGCTCAGGGCTGACGGTCCAACCACAAATACGACGGATCTTATCTTTCGGTTGCGACCAGGTGATGGGAAAGCGGTTCTCACCCTGCCCAAGTCCTTCAAAAGCCAATTGACCCAGAGCCTTCACTGCTACCCCTGAGTCGGCCATATAGCGAAGAAAAGGCTGAAGAAACGCCTGCTCGAAGAATACTGTCGTCAGCTCACTGGCTAATATCGCGTGGTGCAGGGCTACCTCAGCCCCATCGTTCAGTCTGACTCGCTCACCCAGCCCGAAAATGGTCTGCAGGTAGAGCTGACTGCGAATGGCTTTTATGTAAGCAAGCTGATTCGCTTCGTGGTTTTCCGGCCTCCCTATGATGGCGCCAGCCATATCCGAAGCTGCGAATTGGTCAATCGCGCGGTACATCCAGTAGTACCAAAGCAACTTGCTTTTGCGCCCGGTACGCTGCCAGCGCTGTGAGCCCAAATCAGTTTTATTGAAGATGATCGGTTGTCCCGGCTTGAGCTGGTAACCGCAATCGCTGTCAAAACAGAACCAATTGATGGAATTCTCGTAGTCGATTCGCTCGCGCATAGCGGCAATAAGCAGGGCAACCGATTCTAGGTTGGCAACACACTCTCGCCCCACACCTGACTGTGGAAAAAGGAGTGGCGACAAATGACGCTTGAGAGATCGGCCGAGAACCTCCTCTGTCAGTTGAAAATCACGCTCGGAACAATTCAACAGTTTGCGTGCGATAATCCGATCATAGACATCCCAATCTTCCGCACTGCTGTCTCTATCCTTAGCGGCACCAAGTTGCCCATAAGCGGTCACGCTCAAATAGGAAAGCAGCTCTAGTAGCGAAAGCGACTTCAGGTGGGACTCAGCCAGTGCGATGGCTTCATCGAATGGTTCGAGTTGCTCAAGCAAGCGATCACAGACGCCAAAAAATTCGCACCAATCCTTGCTGACGAGATTGTCCCGAAGATGCCGCCAGAGCGGTGAATCGCTGCGTGTAAACAGCTTCGAGTAACGAATCGCCCAGCGCAATACATCTGGATGACGAGCGGCCAGATGATCCAACAGCGCAGTGCTAATAGCATCCTCAAAATGCAAAATACGTCCCAGTGCCAAGCTTGCCAGTTGAGCACCTTCAAGATTGACTGGCTCCCACCAAAAGGATGCGGCAGCCAGTCCGACAGCACGATTGTGCGCGGTATATTTACCACTCGGACGTTGATCCAGAAAGTCGTGCAAGCACTCATCAAGTGCGACGAATGGGGCAAGCTGCTGCGCATGTCCAGCAAAATGAGTCTGGTAAAATTCCTGGCATTGCCGTTCCTGGCCTTGCATATCTGGTCATCCTTTTCCTGCCGCCGAACCTTGATATTCAAAGAGATTGAAATCAGCCGCTCATTTGAGGTCCGCAACGAGTCTGGCAATCTGTATGGAAGGAAATAGTTAACACGTTTCCAAGAAAGGGGAAACAACTTATGAGGAGTCAATAGCTAACGATTGCAGCTGTAGTAAACGGGGCAGAAAATCAAAATGCCCCACAGAGCTGGAGGGACAGAAACGCACAAGGGCCTAGCCGAAGCTAAGCCCTTGATGAATTTGGTCGGTGTGAGAGGATTCGAACCTCCGACCCCTTCGTCCCGAACGAAGTGCGCTACCAAGCTGCGCTACACACCGATGTCTGCGGGACGGGAATTTACCGAAAGCCCAGACCCGACACAAGCCTTTTTTGCGTTTGGCAGGAAAAAAAAGTGCCGTTCGCTCAACTATTCAACACTCTTTTCACCCGTTTACCGGACTGCAGCCAGCTGGTGACATTCCGGCAACCGGACGTCAGGCCAGGCGCAGGGATGCAGGCCCCAGCAGACGGCGCTGCCAGTCAGCCACAGTGCCATGCTCCAGCCAATCGGCTGCATGCTGGCGCCAGTTGGGGGAGAGAGCAGGATTCTCCAGCAACATCAGCAGATCCGCTTCATTGCGCACCTGATTGAACAGGATATCCGCCGTGCGCTTCACCGTCAGTTCGGGATAGGGTCTGTCTACCAGCTCCATGGCCATGTCAGGCACGATCATGCCCTCCTCCAGCACCCGCAGCAGCCAGCCACAACGGCCATTTAGCTGCATCACCTGGGACATCTGGCCATAGCCAAAGCGCTGGTTGAGCTTGAAGCAGGGGGATCTCGGCTGGCTGATCTGGATCAGCGCCTCGCCGAGTCGATAGACATCGCCAATGCAGGCTTGCGCCTCGGTCAGCCCGAGACCGGAGAGGTTCTCGCCAAAGGCGGCAGGTTGCCAGGGTGTACGTGGCGCAGGCAAGCCCAGCGCGATTTGCCAGGTCTGCCACCAGAGATAGTGATCGGCAGGATAGTAGTGAAGCGCCCGATCCGGGCCACCGTGGTGGCGCAGGTCACACTGCTCATCCCCTTCCAGACCGGCAAAGGTACAGCGAACTGGTGCAGCGATCGGTTGCTTGTGAATGGCGCTGGTGAGGCCTGGCACCAGCTCGGTGCCACGACCGCTAAAAAGGGAGATCCGCATACTCATCCTCCAGGTTGACGAGAGTAGGCGGATCTTATCACCTGACGAGTCAGGCGACTGCCTGCATCTGGTTGCTCATGGCGATCTCGGCACGACGGCGCTTCTCCGCCCTCGCCATCAGATACCAACTGCCGAAGGTAAAGAGCGACACCGACAGCAGGATAAGACTCGCCACCGCGTTGATCTCGGGTTTCACCCCGAGCCGCACCGCCGAGAAGACCTCCATCGGCAGGGTGGTCGAGCCCGGGCCGGAGACGAAGCTCGCCAGCACCAGATCATCGAGCGACAAGGCGAACGACATCATGCCGCCTGCAGCCAGCGAGGGGGCGATCATCGGGATGGTGATCAGGAAGAACACCTTCCACGGCTTGGCGCCGAGATCCATTGCCGCCTCCTCAATGGAGAGATCCAGCTCCCGCAACCGCGCCGACACCACGATCGCCACGTAGGCGGTACAGAAGGTGGTGTGGGCGATCCAGATGGTCAGCATGCCCCGCTCGGCGGGCCAGCCCACCAGCTGGGCCATGGCCACGAACAGCAGCAGCAGCGACAGACCAGTGATCACCTCGGGCATCACCAACGGCGCCGTCACCATGCCGCCGAACAGGGTGCGACCACGGAAGTGGGGAATTCGGGTCAGCACGAAGGCTGCCACCGTCCCCAGCGCCACCGCGGCGATCGCGGTGTAGAAGGCGATCTCCAGCGAGCGGAACACAGACCCGATCAGCTGCTTGTTGTCGAGCAGGCCGAAGTACCACTTGAGCGACCAGCCACCCCACACCGTCACCAGCTTGGAGGCGTTGAAGGAGTAGATCACCATGATGATCATGGGCAGGTAGATAAACAACAGCCCCAGCCAGAGCATCAGTTTGGCAAAACCGAAACGCTTCATCATGCCTTGCCCTCCAGCGCTCTGAACTGGTTACGGTTGCAGTGGATGGAGACAGGATTGAACAACGCTGTTTTCATCATGCCTTGCCCTCCAGCTCTTTGGCCTGGTTACGGTTGAAGAGGATGATCGGAATGATCAGCACCGCCAGCATCACTACCGCCAGCGCAGAGGCGACCGGCCAGTCGCGGTTGTTGAAGAACTCCTGCCACAGCACCTTGCCGATCATCAGGGTCTCCGGGCCGCCCAGCATTTCCGGAATAACGAACTCTCCCACCACCGGAATAAACACCAGCATGCAACCGGCGATAATGCCGTTTTTGGAGAGCGGCACCGTGATCTGCCAGAAACGGGTCAGGTTGCGGGCCCCCAGGTCGGAAGCAGCCTCCAGCAGGCTCTGGTCATGTTTGACCAGATTGGCGTAGAGCGGCAGCACCATGAAGGGCAGGTAGGAGTAAACGATGCCGATATAGACCGCCAGGTTGGTGTTGAGGATCTGCAGCGGCTCGTCGATCACCCCGATCCCCAGCAAGACGCTGTTGAGCAGGCCGTTGTTACTGAGGATCCCCATCCACGCGTAGACCCGGATCAGAATGGCGGTCCAGGTCGGCATCATGATCAGCAGCAGCAGAACGGTCTGGGTCTCCTTGTTGGCCCGAGCGATGGAGTAGGCCATCGGATAGCCAATCAGCAGGCAGAGCAAAGTGCTGACGAAGGCCATCTTGAGGGAGCCCAGATAGGCCGCGATATAGAGCTCATCCTCCTGCAGCAGCAGGTAGTTGCCCATGTTGAGCAGGATGGTGAGCTGATTGTCGGCCCAGCTCACCACATCGGTGTAAGGCGGGATCGCCACATCCGCTTCCGCAAAACTGATCTTCACCACGATGACGAAGGGCAGCAGGAAGAAGAGGAACAGCCAGAAGAAGGGGATGCCAATCACCAGTCGGCGCCCCCCGACCCGCTTCAGTCGTTGCAAGAACTTCATGATTGCAGCACCACGCCGCTGTCATCTTCCCAGTAGAGGAACACCTGGTCATCCCAGGTTGGCCGCTTGCCGTGGCGTTCGGCATTGGCGATGAAAGCCTGAACGATTTTGCCCGAGGGCAGCTGGATGTGATAAACCGAGTGACCGCCCAGATAGGCGATGTCATAGACCTCACCCTTGGTCCAGTTGAAGTCCGGGTGCTCGATCTCCTCCGGTTTTTGCAGACTCATCAGCAGTTTTTCCGGGCGCAGGGCGTAGGTCACCTTCTTGTTCTCGGCGCGGGAGCTGATGCCGTGGCCCACATAGATGGGCTGCTCCAAGTCGGCGCAGGCGATGGTGGCGTGGTCCTGCTCATCCTCCACCAGCAGGCCGTCAAACAGGTTGACGTTGCCGATGAACTCGCACACCAGCCGACTGGCCGGGGTCTCGTAGATATCCATCGGGCTGCCGATCTGCTCGATGCAGCCGAGGTGCATGATGGCGATCCGCTCCGCCATGGTCATGGCCTCTTCCTGATCGTGGGTCACCATGACGCAGGTCACCCCAACCCGCTCGATGATCTCTACCAGCTCCAGCTGCATCTTGGAACGCAGCTTCTTGTCGAGCGCCCCCATGGGTTCATCCAGCAGCAACAGTTTGGGACGCTTGGCAAGGGAACGAGCCAACGCCACCCGCTGACGCTGGCCACCGGAGAGCTGATGCGGTTTGCGACGGGCATACTGGGTCATCTGCACCAGCTTGAGCATCTCCTCCACCCGGGCATCGATCTCGGCCTTGGGCAGGCCATCCTGCTTGAGGCCAAAGGCGATGTTCTGGGCCACCGTCATATGGGGGAACAGGGCGTAGGACTGGAACATCATGTTGATGGGGCGCTCATAGGGCGGCATGTCGGTGATATCGACCCCGTCGAGGAACAGCCGTCCCTCGGTCGGACGCTCAAACCCCGCCAGCATCCGAAGCAGGGTCGATTTGCCGGAGCCTGACCCACCGAGCAGGGCAAAAATCTCCCCTTTGTGGATGTTGAGAGAGACATTATCGACCGCCAGGGTCTCATCGAACTGCTTGCTTACCCGATCAATCTTCACCAGCACTTCTTTGCGTTGCTGGCTGCCCTCGAGGGCTTTCTTGTAGGCACTGGAGGCTATCGCCATTACCAAACTCCCTAAGGTGATACCGGCCTTGCGGCCAATCCATTAAAGCGATTTGGCGCCCCCGAACGGGCACCAAGGTTAGGTACCGGACTTGATCTTGGTCCAACTCCGGGTGATTAGACGCTGTACCGAGCGGGGATGTGCTTCCTGCACATAGAGTCGCTCCAGCACGGCTTGAGGGGGATATACCTCCTCATTGTTGCGCACCGCCTCATCCATAAACTCGCCCGCCCTTGAGTTGGGATTCGCGTAGCCCACATAGTCGCTGACCTTTGCGATCACTTCGGGCTGCAGGACGTAGTTGATGAGGGCGTGCGCCTCTTTGACATTGGTGGCATCGGACGGGATCGCCATCATGTCGAACCACAGATTGCCCCCCTCTTTCGGAATGCTGTAGGCAATTTTCACCCCCTTGCCCGCTTCATCGGCGCGGGCAGCGGCTTGCAAGATGTCGCCGGAAAAACCGGCAGCCACGCAGATGTCGCCATTGGCGAGATCGCCGATGTATTTGGAGGAGTGGAAGTAGGCCACATAGGGCCGCACCTTGAGCAGCAGCGCCTCGGCCTGCTTGATATCCCCCGTCGCATGACTGTTGGGATCGAGTCCGAGGTAGTTGAGGGCAGCAGGGATCATCTCGTCGGCAGAGTCGAGGAAGGCGACGCCGCAGCGAGAGAGTTTCGCCATGTTTTCCGGTTCGAAGATGGTGGCCCAGGAGTCAATCTTGTCGACCCCCAGCACCGCCTTGATTTTGTCGACGTTGTAGCCGATGCCGTTGGTCCCCCACAGATAGGGCACCGCGTACTGATGACCCGGATCCACCTTGTCGAGCTGCTTGAGCAGCACAGGATCCAGGTTGGCCAGATTGGGCAGCAGGGATTTATCCAGTTTCTGGAAGGCTCCCGCCTGGATCTGCTTGGCCAGGAAATTATTGGAGGGCACCACCAGATCGTAACCGGTCCGCCCCGTCAGCAGCTTGCCTTCCAGGGTTTCGTTGGAGTCAAACACGTCATAGACGGTCTTGATCCCGGTCGCCTGCTGGAAATCACTGAGGGTAGTCTCGCCGATATAGTCAGACCAGTTGTAGAAGTGCAGCACAGGGGCAGCCTGGGCCACATTCGCCAATCCCATGGTCAGCGCTATGGTTAGCAATCTGGTTGTATTCACGGTGTCAGTTCTCCTGTTCAGTGGTTGACCGTCTGCGCATCCTCTCGCGCGGCCCATCCGGATGGATGGCATCACTACCCTCCCGGCCGAACTGCGGACCGGGAGGGGCACTCGTTACTTACTTGCCGGACTTGATCTTGGTCCAGCTGCGGGTCATCAGACGCTGTACCTTGGCCGGCAGATCCGGGAAGGTGTAGATCTTCTGCAGTGTCGCCGAGTCGGGGTAAACACCCGGATCGGTACGGATCGCCTCGTCAACCAACGGGGTCGCCGCCTTGTTGCCATTGGGCGCATGCACCTGATTGGTGATGTTGGCAATCACCTCCGGCTTCATCAGGTAGTTGATGAAGGTGTGAGCCGCCTCCACGTTCTTGGCATCCGCCGGGATGGCGATCATGTCAAAGAAGCTGCCCGCCCCCTCTTTCGGAATGGTATAGGTCAGCGCGATGCCGTTCTTCGCCTCCTCCGCCCGCGCCTTGGACTGCTGTAAATCCATGGAGTAACCGACCGCCACACAGAGGTTGCCATTGGCCAGATCCGAGATGTATTTGGAGGAGTGGAAGTAGGCGGTATAGGGACGGATGGAGAGGAACAGCGCCTCGGCCTTTTTCAACTCCTCCGGCTTCTGGCTATCCGGCTTGAAGCCCAGATATTGCAGGGCAGCCGGCAGCATTTCGGTCGGCGAGTCGAGGAAGGAGACACCGCACTCTTTCAGCTTGGCCATGTTCTCCGGCTTGAACACCAGATCCCATGAGTTGACCGGCGCATCGGCCCCCAGCACCGCCTTCACCTTCTCGGCATTGTAGGCATAGCCGATGGTGCCCCACAGATAGGGGATGGAGTACTGGTTGCCCGGATCGCTCGGGTCGAGCGCCTTGAGCAGATCGGTATCCATATTTTGCCAATTGGAGAGCTTGGACTTGTCCAGCTTCTGGAACACGCCAGCCCTGATCTGTTTGGCCAGGAAGGGGTTGGACGGCACCACGATGTCGTAGCCGGAACCACCCGCTAGCAACTTGGCTTCCAGTACCTCGTTGCTGTCGAACACGTCATAGACCACCTTGATCCCCGTCTCCTTCTGGAAGTTATCCAGAGTATCCGGCGCGATATAGTCGCTCCAGTTGTAGACGTGCAACACCTTCTCTTCAGCCATTGCTCCGGCACTTGCCATGACCAGAGCCACAGAGGCAGCGATCACTCCTGTTTTGAAAGACATCATCCTTGTCTCCTAAGCAAATTGTATGCGCATGCCAACCTGCCCGGCCTACCTCAACCTTTCAGCTTTGCGGCTGTCAGATCCAGACTGAGCCTGGCGAGTTTGACCAATTCATCAACCTGTTCCTCGGTGATGACCAAGGGGGGCGATATGATCATGGTATCGCCTACCGCCCGCATCACCAAGCCATTGTTAAAGCAGAACTCCCGGCAGGTCATACCCGCATTTGCCTGGGCCGGGAAACGCTGGTTGGTCTGCTTGTCCTGCACAATTTCCAGCGCAGCCACCAGCCCGCGGCCACGGGTTTCCCCCACCAGCGGATGATCGGCCAGCTCGGCCCAGCGGCGCTGCAAATAGGGGCCGATAGTATCACGCACTCGCTTAACTATGCTCTCTTTTTGCATAAGCTGGATATTGGCCACCGCCACGGCGCAAGAGACCGGATGGCCCGAGTAGGTGAAGCCGTGGTTGAATTCCCCCCCCTCCTCCACCAGCACTTTCGCAACCCGATCGCCCACCATAACGGCACCGAGCGGCAAATATCCGGAGGTGATCCCCTTGGCCAGACACATCAGATCCGGCTTGATGCCAAACCCTTCGCTGGCAAACCAGTGACCGGTGCGGCCAAAGCCGCAGATCACCTCGTCGGCGATGAGCAGGATGCCGTAGTGATCGCAGATGCGCTGGATCTCGGGCCAGTAGCTGTCGGGCGGAATGATAACGCCGCCCGCCCCCTGGATCGGTTCACCGATAAAGGCAGCCACCTTCTCCACCCCCAGCTCCAGAATCTTCTGCTCCAGCTGGCGGGCCCGCTCCAGCCCGAACTCGTGGGCGCTCATCCCCTGCCCCTCACCGAAGTGATAGGGCTGGTCGATATGCACTATGCCGGGGATGGGCAGGCCACCCTGGGCATGCATCCCCTTCATACCGCCCAAACTCGCCCCCGCCACGGTGGAGCCGTGGTAGGCGTTGTGGCGGCTAATGATCACCTGTTTGTCAGGCTGACCCTTGCTGGCCCAGTAGTGGCGCACCATCCGCAGCACTGTGTCGTTGCACTCGGAGCCGGAGCCGGTGAAAAAGACGTGGTTGAGATGGGCTGGCGTCACTTCGGCCAGCAGAGTCGCCAGCTCGATCACCGGCGGGTGAGCGGTCTGGAAGAAAAGGTTGTAATAGGGCAACTGCTGCATCTGACGGGTGGCGGCATCCACCAGCTCCTGGCGGCCATAACCCATATTGACGCACCAGAGCCCCGCCATGCCGTCCAGAATGCGCTTGCCCTCGGAGTCTTCCAGATAAACGCCGCTGGCCTTGGTGATGATGCGGCTGCCCTTCTTGTTCAGGGCCTGAAAGTCGGTAAAGGGGTGCAGGTGATGGCTGGCATCCAGCTTTTGCCACTCACGGGTTGTCTGCTGCATGTGTTGCTCCTCGGTTCCTTCGATTTAGCAAGATTCAGTCGTCAAATATTCAGGTGAGTCGGCACGTTCGCAGCCACAGTCACTCACGGCGTGTCTGCTGCATTCGTTACTCCCCTGCGCCTTCGATTTGGCATGATTCAGTCGTCAAACAGTCAGGTGGGTAGTCAGGCGGACTTGCATGCTCGCAGCCACTCACTGGTGACTGCCGCCACCTGACTCGCGTTCCGGTCTCTTCGATACAGGGACCGGAGAGGCCGACTACTGCCTCCCCGTTACAGAGGGATCAGACGTTCAGCAACAGGAACTCCCGCTCCCAGCGACTGATCACCCCGAAGTAGGTCTCGTACTCTTTGCGTTTGACCGCGACAAAAGCACGGGTGAAGCGCTCACCCAGCATCTCCTTGATGGGCTCGCACTGCTCCAGATGGCTGAGAGCTTCCTCCAGCGAGCGGGGCAGGCTGTAGGGCAGGTCATAGGCGCTCGACTTCATCTCCGGCAGCGGCTCCAGCTTCTCCATCATGCCGAGATAGCCACAGGCCAGGGTCGCGGCCAGCGCCAGATAGGGATTGGCATCGGCACCGGCGAAGCGGTTCTCCACCCGCCGTGCGCTCGGGTCGGAGAAGGGCACCCGCAGACCACAGGTGCGGTTCTCGACACCCCACTGGACGTTGCGCGGCGCGCTCTCGCCAAAGGTGAGGCGGCGGTAGGAGTTGACGTTGGGAGCCAGTAGGGCGGTCACCGCCGGGGTGTATTTCTGCAGACCGGCAATGAAGTGCATGAACAGCTCGGAGTTGCCGCCATCCGGGGTACCGAACAGGTTATGGCCGTTCATATCCTCCAGACTCTGGTGGATATGCATGGCAGAGCCCGGCTCGTTGCTCATCGGCTTGGCCATAAAGGTGGCATAGATGCCGTGTTTGTGGGCCGCTTCCCGCATGGTGCGCTTGAACAGGAACACCTGATCCGCCAGATCGATGGCATCCCCGTGCAGGAAGTTGATCTCCATCTGGGCGGCGCCGGACTCGTGGATCAGGGTATCCACCTCCAGCTCCTGCGCCTCGCAGTAGTCATACATATCTTCGAAGATGGGGTCGAATTCGTTGACCGCATCGATACTGAACGACTGGCGGGCGGTCTCCGGGCGACCGTTGCGGCCGACTGGCGGCATCAGCGGATAGTCGGGATCTTCGTTGCGGGTGACCAGATAAAACTCCAGCTCGGGCGCTACGACCGGTTTCCACCCCTGCTTCTCGTAAAATGACAGAACACGACGCAGCACAGAGCGCGGCGCGATATCGATCAGCTTGCCGTTGACGTCGAAACAGTCGTGGATCACCTGGGCAGTGGGCTCCAGCGCCCAAGGGACAAAACGGATGGTGTTGGGGTCGGGGTAGAGCTGCATGTCCCGCTCCAGCGGGTCGATCATGCTGTCGTCATCCGGATACTCACCTGTCACTGTCTGGGTGAAGATCACCTCGGGCAGTCGCATGCCCCCTTCGCGCAAAAACTTGTTGGCTGGGATGATCTTGCCCCGGGCGTTGCCGGTGAAATCCGGGAACAGACACTCCACTTCCGTGATGCGATTGCTCTCCATCCAGCCCTTGATACTGTCCATGTTAAACCCCGACTTTACGGTTGCCATTGGCAAGGGTGTCTAATATATGGAACACCCTTGTTATAAAAATGTAATCAACAACACCATAAAAGCCCGCCAGCAAGGGCAATGTCAAGGTGTGTGTTTAAAAAACTATAAATAATGGCGCATATAATGACCAAGTAGACACCAAATACTAAACACTCGTAGCTTCATATTTCACCAGTGCAAAGCCGATGCCAGCCGACCTGATTCAGGTGTCAGATATCGTCAGTTTCCAGGCCGAAAGGGGCCATTTATTTGCAAAGGCGCACAATCCGTATCCTATTTGCTTTGCTTGGCTGCTTTTTTTTGGTACAAGGCCCGCCCTGATTTGCACTCTCTTGCATGAAACAGGTGCAAGTCGGGATACAAGGGCTTGGTCTGCAGGCAGACAGCCCCCATAAACAGAGATAATTGGGTTAGTAAACTGACTGGTAGTTAATCGTATGTGTGATTTCATGACTGAAGACCAACTGGCCTTTTACAAGGGGCAGATCGAGCGGCAGATCGCCGAGCTCGAAGAGCGCCTGAACTCTCAGGCCAGCCAGGCCATCGCCACCGACACCAACGAGATGGCTGATGAAATTGACCGTGCCAGTATCGAGGAAGCCCGCCGTCTGGAGCTGAACCGCATCGAACACGACAAGCTGCACCTGCGCAAGCTGCGGGGCGCATTGAAGCGCATCAGCGAAGGGGATTTTGGTTACTGCGAATCGTGCGGTGACGAGATCTCCCTCAAGCGGCTGCATGCCCGTCCGGAATCCCGTTTCTGCGTCGAATGCCAGAGCACCAAGGAATTTAACGATACCCACGTGTTCCGCCGCGTTGCCTGATTCTTCGAAGAACTGTCACCATTCTGGTGCAACAGCTGGCGACAAGGCAGGGTGATGCCCAAACCTTGCACACAGCCTGGCAGCAAGATGGTGACAAGTTCTGTTAGACTCCGGACAGGTTCCGGAATCTACAGGAGAACAGTGTGTGAAATGGCTCATTAAACTGTGTTTGTGCCTGCCGCTGCTGGCACAAGCACAGGTTCTGACGGTCAAGGTGCCCAGTCGTCCCGTCAACAATCTTGACCAGGAGTACCAGTACAAGCTGCTGGAACTGGCCCTGACCCGCGCCGGGCAACCCTTTCGTATCCAGCCTGTCGAGCTCGATCTCAACCAGTTCACCCTCCAGCAGCAGCTGAGCAAGGGCAAGACCATCAACGTCTTCTGGATGGGCACCTCCAGCGCACTCGAATCCTCCCTGATTGCCGTCCCCATTCCGCTGTTTCGCGGACTGGAAGGATTGCGGCTCTCCTTCATCCACGTGAATGACCAGGAGAGGTTCAACCAGATCAATACCCTGGCCGACCTCAAACAGCTGAAGGCGGCGCAAGGGGTCGGCTGGGCCGATAACAAAATTCTGGAAAATGCGGGCATCCCGACCGTCTCCGGCCGTTACAGCAACCTGTTTCGCCTGATCAATGACGGCGACAAGCTGGACTTTTTCCCGCGCGCCATGGTGGAGATCTTCGCCGAACGCAGCGAACTGATGGCGCAATACCCCAACCTCGCCATCGAGCAACATCTGCTGATCCGCTACCCTTTCGCCCAGTTCTTCTTCGTCAGCCCCGAATACCCCAAGCTGGCCAAGGCGATTCAGAGCGGGCTGGAGCGGGCCTATGCCGATGGCAGCTTTATGACGTTTTTCAACGAAAATCCCAAGATCCGCGAGGCCCTTGCCAGTGCCAATATCGAACAACGGGTCACCATCAATCTGCCTAACCCTGACATGACCCCATTGCTAAAACGCATTCCGGCCCAATATTGGCAATATCCGCCCCAATAAACGTCAGCATGGGGCCAGAGAGGGTTGCCCATCTGGTGGCCCTGCACCTGATTACGACTCTCGGGGTACAACAAGGAACCGATATGAAAACACGGAACACGGCACTGCTGCTGGTCGCCTCACTGCTGGCTATGCCGGTACTGGCCGACAAAGCAGACAGCGTTGGTGAAGTCAGTACCTCCTTCAAGCTGCTTGGCCCCAACCACAAAATCCTGGTAGAGGCCTTTGACGACCCACGCATCGACGGCGTCGCCTGCTATCTGGCCCGCCCCAAGACCGGTGGCGTCAAGGGCGGGTTGGGACTGGCGGAAGATCCCTCCCACGCCTCCCTGTCGTGCCACCAGATTGGCCCCATCACCCTGCCCGCGAAGCTGAAGGCGGGGGAAGAGGTGTTCGATGTCAGCACCTCGCTGGTGTTCAAGGAGCAGAAAGTGGTGCGTTTTTACGACAAGAAACGCAATGCACTGGTTTACCTGACCTACAGCACCAAGCTGGTGGATGGTTCGTACAAGAGTGCAGTCAGCGCCGTCCCCATTATGCCATGGGGGCAATAATCAGCCGGTTTGTCCGGTGATAGTTAACAGGCTTTGTTGTAATTTGACGACAAATCATCTGAGGAGAGCACACCATGAAAGTCGCCGTATTCAGTACCAAGAGCTATGAAAAAGAGCATTTCGTTCATGCCAACAGCCAATTTGGCTTTGAACTGGAATTTTTCGATGTGCGGCTGGAAGCCAAGACGGCAAAGCTGGCCCACGACTTCCCGGTGGTGTGTCTGTTCGTCAATGACGATGCCGACCGCGAGGTATTGACCGAGTTGGCCGCCAACGGCACCAAGGTGATCGCCCTGCGCTGCGCCGGTTACAATAACGTTGACCTGGCGGCCGTGAAGGAGCTGGGCATGAAGGTGGTGCGGGTTCCGGCCTACTCCCCCGAGGCGACGGCCGAACATTCGGTGGGCATGATGATGTGTCTCAACCGTCGTATTCACAAGGCGTATCAGCGCACCCGCGATGCCAACTTCTCGCTGGAAGGGCTGGTCGGCTTCAACATGTATGGCAAGACGGTCGGCGTTATCGGCACCGGCAAGATCGGTCTGGCCGCCCTGCGCATCCTCAAGGGCTTCGGGGTTCGCCTGCTGGTCAACGATCCTTACCAGAATCCGGCAGCCATCGAGCTGGGGGCCGAGTATGTGGATCTCGACACCCTGTTCCGCCAGTCCGACATCATCAGCCTGCACTGCCCGCTGTTCAAAGAGAACTACCACCTGTTGAACAAGGAGGCATTCGCCAAGATGAAGGACGGGGTGATGATCATCAACACCAGCCGTGGCGGCCTGCTCGACTCCAACGCCGCCATCGAGGCGCTCAAGACCTCCCGTATCGGCGCGCTGGGGCTGGACGTCTACGAGGAGGAAGAGGATCTCTTCTTCGCCGACAAGTCCAACGAGGTGATCACCGATGACGTGTTCCGCCGCCTGTCAGCTTGCCACAACGTACTGTTTACCGGCCATCAGGCATTCCTGACCCGCGAAGCACTGCACG
This sequence comes from Aeromonas sp., assembly GCF_050633025.1. Lineage (GTDB taxonomy): Bacteria > Pseudomonadota > Gammaproteobacteria > Enterobacterales > Aeromonadaceae > Aeromonas. The sequence goes on along the minus strand of NZ_JBODRQ010000001.1, from coordinate 1,768 downwards.
CCATTGCCGACACTACCCTCGGCAACATCCAGGCCATCACCAACCAGGGTCGCTGCGATAACGAAGTGGAGTAATCCTCTCGCACCCGTAGCCATGAACGACAGAGGGAGCCATTCCCTCTGTTTTCCACACCAATATGCTCCCCCTGTGTATTTTCCCCTGCGCCCTCAATATCCGGGGTGCCGGGTTGTGAGACCCGGCGCCTTCGGGTAGGCTAGCCCCCCTTTTTTATTCAGGAGTCTGGCGCCCATGTTTATCGGATTTGATTACGGCACCTCCAACTGTGCCGTGGCCGTGATGGAACAAGGTAGCCCCAGGCTGCTCAATCTTGGCGCATCCCGCTATCTCCCCTCCACCCTGCATGCGCCCCACCGGGATGCTATCGCCGGTCTGTTGGCCGAAGGGCTGGCCCCCGCCCAGCAGGCGGAGTACCTCAAGCTGCGTGGCCCCGTGGTCACCCGTGCCCAGATGGTTCGCCGCCAGATGCGCGAAGAGGGACTGATCGACGAGCTGAGCTTTGGTGGTGCCGCGCTGGAGCGCTATCTGGAAGAGCCGGACGACGGCTACTACATCAAGTCGCCGAAATCCTTTCTCGGCGCCTATGGCCTCAAGGCCCCCCAGATCGCCCTGTTTGAAGATATCGTCTGCGCCATGATGCTCCATGTCCGCCAGCAGGCGGAGCAGCAACTCGGTGCCCCGATCCGCCAGGCGGTGATCGGCCGCCCGGTCAACTTCCAGGGCCTGGCAGGGGAAGAGAGCAACCAGCAAGCTATCGCCATCCTGACCGAGGCGGCCCGTCTGGCCGGTTTCGAGCAGGTGGAGTTCCTCTACGAGCCGGTGGCCGCCGGGTTTGAATTCGAGGCGCGCCTCACCGAAGACGCCGTGGTACTGGTGGTGGATATCGGCGGCGGTACCACCGACTGCTCCATGCTGCGGATGGGCCCCAGCTACCGCGATCAGCTGGATCGCAGCGGCGATCTGCTCGGCCACAGCGGCCAGCGCATCGGCGGCAACGACTTCGACATCCGCCTGACGGTGGAGGGGATGATGCCGCTGCTCGGCATGCACGAGACCCTCAAGACCGGCAAGCCGCTGCCCCACCCGCTGTTCTGGGATGCGGCCGCCATCAACGACGTCAGCGCCCAGAGCCGCTTCTACAGCCTCGATACCGCCCGCCAGCTGCAGGATCTGCAGCTCGACAGCCAGCCCGGCAGCAAGTTGGGGCGTCTGGCCAACCTGCGGGCCCACAAGCTGAGCCACCAGCTGGTCTGGCGTGCCGAGCAGGGCAAGATCGCCCTCTCGGAGCAGGAGCTCAATCGCCAGTCGCTGGCCGAGCTGGAAAAAGGGCTGGAAGCGGAGCTGACCCGCGAACAGCTGGCCAACGCATCGGCCCTGCTGCTGGAGAAGATTGGCGAGCTGATGGACGAAGCGATTGCCGCCGCCGGTGTGCAGCCGGATCGCATCTTCGTCACCGGCGGTAGCGCCCGCTCGCCGCTGATCGCCAGCTTTATCCGCCAGAAGCTCCCGTCCATCCCGCTTGAGGGGGGGGATGACTTCGGCTCGGTGGCCGCGGGTCTTGCCCGTTATGCCGAGCGGATCTTCGCAGCAAAGCCCTGAATGGGGCTAAATCGCCAGAGTGTTGCCATTTAACGACACGCTGGTGGCAAAGGGGCGACAGAAGCGGTCGGTCGCCCCCTCTCCCGCCCTGCTCCGGACTGCCCAAAAAGGGTATTCTTGACGCTCCCCCAACCGGAGCCCCCTCATGCCC